>JAKSVJ010000006.1 GCA_024408015.1 Clostridia bacterium | reverse complement strand
AATTGGAAAGGCAATTTCTTTAACTCTTGCAAAAAACGGATTCACTGTTATTGCTGCCTCAAGAACAGCAAGTGATGATGAAAAAATAGCAGAATACATCAAAGAACTAACATCCATTTCACCTGATTCAATCTATGTACCAACAGATATATCAAAAGAAGCTGATAGAAAGAATTTAGTTGATGTTGCAATAGAAAAATTTGGTAAGATTGATGTTCTTGTCAACAACGCAGGTGTAGCTCCACTTGAAAGAAATGACATCCTTGTCATGACCGAAGAAAGCATGGATAGACTCCTTTCAATAAACCTTAAAGGCACTTTCTTTTTAACACAATATGTTTCTAACAAGATGGTTGAAGGAAACTATGGTACAGCAATTATTAACGTAACATCAATGTCAGCATATACTTCAAGTACAAGTAGGGGCGAATATTGCATCTCAAAAGCAGGTCTCTCTATGGTTACAACTCTATTTGCTGATAGACTCGCCGAATATGGTATTGGTGTTTATGAGATTAGACCAGGCATTATTGAGACTGATATGACTGCCAAAGTAAAAGGCAAATATGATGCATTAATCGAAGGTGGTCTTCTCCCTATATCAAGAATGGGACAGCCTGATGATATCGCAAAAGCAGCCTTGATGCTTGCAACCGGTTCTCTTCCATACTCTACAGGTGAAGTTATTAACGTTGATGGTGGATTCCACATAAGGAGACTTTAATTTTGAATAGAAAAATTGAAATTCCTATGCCAGAATATGATGTTGTTATTATTGGAACAGGTGCTGCTGGCTTAAATGCTGCAGATACTCTTTTCGACTTAGGAATAACAAATATTGCTATAGTCACTGAAGGAAGATTTATGGGAACTTCTCGTAACACCGGAAGTGATAAACAAACATACTACAAGATATCAACTTGCGGAGCTGAAAAAGATTCTATTTATGATATGGCCAAAACTCTATTTAGTGGTGGCAGTATGAATGGAGATCACGCTCTTATAGAAGCTGCATATTCTGGAAGATCATTTTACAAACTAGTAAATTTGGGACTTCCTTTTCCTCAAAATGAATATGGCGAATATGTTGGATATATGACTGACCATGACAAAAGAAAAAGAGCCACATCTTGTGGTCCTTTAACTTCAAAACTCATGGTTGAAGCTCTTGAAAAAAGTGTTTATTCAAAAGGCATTCCTGTAATATCAGGCGAAAGAGTTGTTAAGATAGTTACAGAAAACAAAGCCGTTTGTGGTGTTGTAACTGTAAATAAAGACAATATTAGTGATTCTAATCCTTTTGGTGCAACATATTTCATTGCTAAAAAAGTGATCTTAGCTACTGGTGGTCCGTCCGCTATATATGACAAAACAGTATATCCAGAAAGCCAAACTTGTTCACATGGTGTCGCTTTTGAATGTGGCTGTGAAGGTATTAACTTAACTGAATCGCAATATGGAATAGCTTCAACTCAATTTAGATGGAATTTATCTGGCACATATCAACAAGTTATACCAACATACATCTCTGTTGATAAAGATGGTAATTCAAGAGAATTCTTAAATGATATTTTTGATTCAAAGTCAGAAATGTTTAATGCAATTTTCATGAAGGGTTACCAATGGCCATTTGACCCAGCAAAAGTAAATTGTGGCACAAAATCATCAAAAGTTGACCTTGCAGTTTTTAACGAAATTCGCAAAGGCAACAAGGTATATTTAGACTATACAAAAAATCCAACTGGATTTGATTTTGATCTACTCCCAAGTGAAGCTAAAACTTATCTTTCAAATTCTAATGCTCTATTTGGAACCCCTATTTCAAGACTCAAAGTAATGAATACAAAAGCGATTAACTTGTACAAGAGTCATGGAATAGATCTTGAAAAAGACTTGCTAGAAATTGCCGTTTGTGCTCAACACAACAATGGTGGAATTAATGTTGACATAAACTACATGAGCACAACAATAAAGGATTTATATATTGTTGGCGAATGTGCTGGCATATTTGGTATACATAGACCAGGCGGAACTGCATTAAATTCAACTCAAGTAGGTAGTTTAAGAGCTGCACAAAATATCTCAAAAAACATAAACGACGACAAATGTCAGCTTAATGACTACAACGAAGTTGGAAAAGTTTTGGATCTATTGTCCGCTCATTCTAATGGTGAAATGTCACTTGGTGACATATTAACAAAACGTGCTGAATATGGAAAAATGATGTCGGAAAATGGAGCATTTTTGCGTTCTCCTGATGGCGTTATGAAAGCCATTTCATATTTTGAAAATGAATTGAACATTTTTGACAATGAATATAGGGTTAAGGATTTAGCAAACCTTGCTGAAATTATGATAAACAGAGATATTGTCATAACCTCATTTGTTTATCTAAATTCTATACTCAAATACATTGAGAACGATGGCCTCTCTAGAGGTTCATATCTAATCTCAAACGAGCTCTTCCCTTCAAACATTGAAATAGACAAAAAGCATTTTAACAAGACTCAAATAGTTTCTTTCAAGAAAAATAAGGTTACAAGTAAATTTGTTAATGTACGCAAAATTCCTAATGGCGAGCAATGGTTTGAGACAGTTTACAACAAAATGTAGTGTTAAAACCACAAAAAAGCACAAATTGTAGTATTTATTTATTGAAATGGTGTTGCAAAACACCATTTTTTTATTTATTATAGAAGATAGGTAACATACTTAATTTAAATAAATATTATGGGGGTTTCTATGAAAAGAAAATTTTTCAGCATACTTTCACTAATTTGCAACGTATGTATAGTATGTCTTGCTGGAATCACAATTCCTAACATGTTCAATACATTAGGAATTGTTGGTACACTCCAGACATTCTCACTTTGGGCTACAGCAATTGTTGCTATTGGTTCATTACTAATGATTCCATGCGATGTAATTTACTTAATCTCAAAAAAAGCAACTTACCCTAAATGCATTTCAGTCATTAAGAGCATTGGTACATTCTCAGCATTCATGGTATTCTTTGCTTCAACATTCTATGTAGGTCCAACACAAGGATTTGCCGCAACATTTGCAGGTTCTCTACTAATAGTTCGTTGTATAATCCCAGTTGTTGCATTTATTTCATTCGCTTGCTTTGAACCGGGTAAAAGAATTCAAAGCAAAACATATTACCTTGCAATCATTCCAATGCTTGCATATATGGTTGTATACCTTGTATACGTAGTTATCGCAAAACTTTGGTCAGACGTATTTGGTTTCAACCCGGATGGCATGTGGTACATTCCAGCAATCGTCGCTCTCGTTATTTCATATTTTGCATACTACATCATTTGGGCTAACAATGATAACAAGAGTCTAGCACTTGAAAAAGAGCTTGAAGAATCCGAAGAGATGAAACAAGCCAAAGAAAATGCTGCTGATGCTAAGAAAAATGCAAAAGAAGCAGAAAAGAACGCTGCTGACGCTAAAAAGAACCTAAAGAATTCAAAGAAAGAAGCTGCTCAAGCTAAAAAGGAAGCCGAAGAAGCAAAGAAAAATGCAGAAAAGGCTAAAAAAGACGCTGAGAAAGCTAAAAAGGATGCAGAAAAGAAAAAAGCTGAAGAGCAAAAGAAGAAAAACAAAGAAGATGCTCTTAAGAAAGCCGCTGCAGCAGCTGCTGTAGGTGCTGCTGCTTCTAAAGCTACTGACGATAAAGATGATGACAAGAAAGAAGACGATAAGAAAGAAAAAGCTTCTTCTGAGTCAAAAGATACATCATCTACTCCTTCTGATAATAAAGCCACTGATACAAAAGCTGATGACAAATCAGATGAAAAGAAATCCTCTAAAGATAAAGATGATTCTTGGAAGAAGATGGCTGCTGCAGCTACAGTAGGTGCCGCTGCTTCTAAAGCCGCTTCTGATAAAGATGATGACAAAGAGGAAGAAAAAACAGAAGAACCTAAAGAAGACAGAATAGACGAAACTCCTACTGATTCTAAAGAAACAACAACTGCTCCTGCTGATGATAAGGCTACTGATACAAAAGTTGATGACAAATCAGATGAAAAGAAATCCTCTAAAGATAAAGATGATTCTTGGAAGAAGATGGCTGCTGCAGCTGCTGTAGGTGCTGCTGCTTCTAAGGCCGCTTCTAATAAAGATGATGACAAAGAAGAAAAGCAAGAAGACGAAGAAAAAGAAATTCCTGTAGAAGATACAACAACTGAAGACACTGCAACAACTGCTGAAGAAACATCACCAACAGAAGAAGCTACAAAGACAGTTGAAGATACTCCTGCTGATGATAAATCCACTGAAACAAAAGCTGATGACAAATCAGATGATAAGAAATCTTCTAAAGAGAAAGATGATTCTTGGAAGAAGATGGCCGCTGCAGCAGCTGTAGGCGCTACTGCTTCTAAAGCCGTTTCCGACAATGATGACAATGATGATACAGATGAGACTGACGCTCCAGTAGAAGATACTGTTGAAGAAACACCTGCTGTTGAAGAAACTGCTGAAGCAGCTGAAGATGCTCCTGTTACAGAAGAAGCTACTGAAACAGCTGAAGAAACTCCTGTTACAGAAGAAACTACTGAAACAGCTGAAGAAACTCCTGTTACAGAAGAAACCACTGAAGCAGCTGAAGAAGTTCCTGCCACAGAAGAAGCTACTGAAACAGCTGAAGAAACTCCTGTTACAGAAGAAGCTACCGAAGCAGCTGAAGAAGCTACTGCTGAAGATGCTGCCGGTGTCGAAGAAAATGCTGAAGCTGAACAAATAGCTGAACTTGATGCTCAAACAGAAGAACTTAATGCTCAAGCCGCTGAAGACACTCAAGCTGCTCAAGAACTCAACGAACAAGCTGAAAGCTATAACGCTGAAGCTGATGAGTACGCAAAACAGGCCGAAGAATACAAAAAGCAAGCTGAAGAATATCAGAAACAAGCTGAAATGTACAACAACGACGCAAACGCTTAAATCAAAAGAGAGCCGGGATTTAACTCCTGGCTCTTATTAATATGCAAAAAACATCGCCAGGGGCAACATTTGTTCCCTGGCGTGATTTGTTTTTGTTAAGACATCTCTTCTACGTGTGATACGTAATCAAGTGTTTTAAGCGCTTCTATTATCTCGTGATGAGTTTTATATTTTTTAAGTTCTGGGCTCATTATAGACAATGTTACTGAATATACACTAAGACCGGAACCCATGTATGCTGTATCAGCTTCAATATCATCGATTCTAAGTCCAAGTCTTCTGATTGTCTCAACAAACGTTCCAAGACTATCTTTGTTCTTTAATTCAAGGTGAATTTCAAAGTGGTTTGATCTGTTCTTTAGATTTCTTTCAATACTTGGGAAGAATGCAAGAACACTCTCTACCGCAATAAAACCTACAACCACTACTGTATACATTCCACTACCAATAGCAATGCCTATGATTGAGCAAGCCCAAAGACCTGCAGATGTTGTAAGACCTTTAATTTGATTCTTAGAACCAAATAGAATTGAGTTACCACTTAATGATGAAGTAGCAATAATTACTGCTGTTGATAATATTGGGAGCATTGACATTGATTGGTCAATAATACTTGCCATTGTTGAAGCCAGAGTAATTACTATGAAAGTTCTAAGACCAGCTGAATGTCTTTTGCTTGATCTTTCCCAACCAACTATTGATGCTAAAATAACTGCCAAGGCAATTCTAAAAAGAATTGACCATACTCCTAATTTAATCGACCAATCTCCTAAAAGTTTGGCAATTGGATCTACAAAACCGAACGACATATTTATCTCCTTCCGAATCTTTTTCGTCTATCAATAATAACATTTTGATATTGTTCTTCTGCTGCCTCAAGGAAGGCCGCTTCTTCTTCACTTATCAAACTTGTGTGCTTAGGGATTTCATTTTGAATTGTTTGTATTCTCTCGATAAGAAGCTCTACTTCATTTTTCTTAGATGAGTCTGCAATCTCTTCGGCCGGAACAAGTGTTTCAATGTCATTTGAATATGATCCAGACAAGTACAATGAAAGCTTAGCGAGAACAGGACCAACCAATTCATACAAAACGCTTGATGACATGATAATTGTCAAAAGCGCACTACCAACATCTCCACCGAGTGTTCTAGCGCCCAATGAAGCCAAACCAATTGCAACACCAGCTTGAGGTATTAATGCAAGTCCGAGGTAGTTTCTTACTTTTGTGCTCTTCTTTGTTATTGCAGAGCCAACAAACGCACCAAGATACTTTCCTCCAACACGAACAAAGAAGTACAAAACACCAACAACAATTAGTGGTGTTGCTCCTATTGATCCATTGTTTGAAAAAAGTGAACCCAAGTTGAAGTTAAGTCCGCTTCGAACAAAGAACAAAAGCATAATTGGTGGACTAAAATAGTTTAATTGCTTAAACAAGTTTTCGTCATTTGTCATATTTATATATACAGCACCCATTGCCATACATCCAAGAAGAGGTGATGTATCAAGAAGTGCACATACACCACAAAATGCAAATAGCATTGCAATTGATACAATCAATCTATTATCACTTGAACGTTTCTTCATAAGGATACTTAAAAGCCAGCCGAACAAGCCTCCAGCTATTGCAACTCCAATAGTAAGAAGTATTGGTTGCAAAACATCCATAATTGAGAAACTTGATGTCATGGTTGCTTTCGCAATAGATATTGCAACGCTATATGCAATAAGACATAAAACGTTGTCAAATGCTATTACCAAAAGTAATGTATCAACAAAATCACCCTTAGCACCAGTTTGTCTGATAGTCATCATTGTTGATGCCGGTGCTGTTGCGGATGCCAAGGCTGACACTACAATTGAGAATGTTAATTCGAGTCTAAGGATTACATATGTGAGAACAAACACAATAGCCATAGCCAAATATGCTTCGAGAACAGTTATAACCAATACTTTTTTACCTGTTTTCTTAATCATACCTAGTTTGAAAAACTCACTGGTTGAAAAAGCAATAAACGCTAGGGCAATGTCTGCAAGAAAGTCCATTCCTTCGACAACACTGCCTGGAATTAGGTTAAAGACATAAGGACCCAAGATAATACCACAAATGATATATGCTGTAACATTTGGAAGTCTTAGAAGCTTAGTTAATCTAGTCATCAAAAAACCAAAGAACAGCATACAAGCAATTGAGATAATCGCTAGTGTTGCAGTGGAAGAACTGATTCTATCAATCAAAGAAGTCATTTCTTATCCCCTATCTTTTTTTGATTTTGTTTTTCTTTCATCTCGTCAAGTCTTGGCTTAATATAATCATCTATAACAACCTTCTTTATATCATCAACAAACAATGAAGATAGTTTCTTTATGATAAAGTCACGCTTTTGACGATCAAGCGTTGACAAGGCTTTCCATAGTTTTGCTCTATTAGCGGATAATTCTACAAGTGTAGTCGAATTTGTTGCAAACATTGTTGTGAAAAGAATGTCAACCATTTCTTTTCTCTCTTCAATTGTCATGCTTTCAAGCCATGTTGAAAGGCTCTTATCCATAATTCTACTAGAGTCACTAGTGGATTCTACAGTTTCAAATTTTGTTCCAAGCACCTGCCAAAATAGTCCATTGTGTTGAGTAATACCCTTTACACAACATTTTACAGGAGTGTATTTGTTATCATGACGAAGTAACATTCCAACAATAGACTCTTGAGGAACTATTGTGTGTAATCTATCCTTTATTTCGGCATACTCGTCTGATTCAAAGAAATCACCAATAAATCCTGGGCCATCATAATTGTAAGCTGCAACTATTTTTTGCTTTGTTTCCTTATTACACATTGTAGCTGCATAAGTAGAAAGGTTTCCACCCTTTGAATGTCCCACAACAACAATTTTATCTGATTTTAAACCAATTTTGTTAAGATAATCTTTTGCATATATTTGGGCAGGAACTGGTGTCATAAATCCCATGTTGAAGTTCTCTTCCCAGCCAACAATTGTATCATCAGTGCCTCTAAAACATACATATGTTGTGTCTCCATAAGTAACACTTACTGCACAAAATTGTACGCCATCTTCAATTTTTGTCTCATTTACAAAATTGCTTATGATGCCATTCTTGAATCTTTCAGTGTGAGACATTTCATAGAACAAATCCACAAGCTCTCCAGGCACCATAAAACCAAGTGATGTTTTTCCGACCTCATTTTTAACAAAAAACTGTTTTGAAGTCTCCTCAACACTTATACCTTCATCAGTTGTTACGCTTGGTACCTCATCTAAATACACATATGATAATTCAGCGAAAATTAAACCATCAACTTCGTTGAATTTTGATTTTTCAAATGAGAGGTCACCACGCCATTTTAAATAATCAAAAAGATTAGCCATTCTTTACCTCTGAAATAACTCTTTCAACTTCGTCTTTGAATATTTTGTCAAATAATTCCTCGGCCCTTTTATTATCATCAGAAAGATGTAAATAACCAAATACAGCTTCAAAGCCTGAAGCTCTATGGTATTCAACTATTGATGAATGCTTTGGTTTTGAATTGACCTTATAATTTCTACCGAGTCTATATACATCAGACTCATTTTCATCAAGTAATGATACTAGTTTATCTGCGAGTTCACTTTGCTTTTTTGCACAAACAATGTTCTTTGCCATTTTTGTTAATGTGCCAGTATCAGTGATTCCGCTTTTTATCAAACTCTTTCTAACTAGAACCTCAAGGTATGCATCACCGATATATGCAAGCACTGCGCCGCCATAATATTTAATGCTGTCCATCCTCAACGTCCTTTCCTTTTTTGAAAACAAGAAGTTTGCTTGTTATGTAGTTAACAATAATGACTACAATTGATATTATTAACTTTCCAACGAATGGTTGGAGTTTTAGGTTTGTCAAATCTCCGCACAAAACAGCATCTCCAACAATTGAGAACACCAATGTTAAAAATCTTGAGAAAAAGAATTTTGTAAACTGTTTTACAAAACTTTCACCTGTTTCCTCAAACACAAATAGTTTTGAGAAGAAATATGCAAACAAAACAGCCATAAACCAAGAAATACAATATGCTATAAAGTTTGGCGATATGCTATTTATGAATTCGCCCATATCTACAGGTGGAATGAATAATACAAATAGAGCGAACACGCCCCAGTCTACAACTGTTGCACCGCCACCCGAGAACAAATACATGA
Organism: Clostridia bacterium; assembly: GCA_024408015.1. Classification (GTDB taxonomy): domain Bacteria; phylum Bacillota; class Clostridia; order Oscillospirales; family CAG-272; genus RGIG6816. The sequence continues at coordinate 5,892 of JAKSVJ010000006.1, read as the reverse complement.
TTAATTCTTTGTATTTTATCAGTTTGAGTTTTGTTAAAATTTTGTCGATTAACTCATTAATCTTCTTTACCATGATTATCCTTAACTTCTTTCAAAGCATCAATAAATTCTTCTTCTGATGTTGTTATATTAATTGCTTCCATAAGTGCCGTTGATGAAAGGTTGTCTGGCAAACCAAGTTTTTTTGCCAACTTCTCTCTCAAAATTGCACTATCATCTTTTCCGGATAAACCAAGAGCATAAAAGTCAGCTTTAGTTAGACTCATAAGATGTTTAACTTCACATCCATCTGCGTATGGTTCAAGTGCTTTTATGAGCACTTCTTTTTCTACGCCTTCAACTCCAAGATATCCTTCTTTTGACATCTTTTTCTTGCGCTTTTCTTTTCCAGGTATTTGTGGAATGTATACGTTTATAACTTCAGCACCCTTGAGTATGTTTTTAAGGTAGTTCCTTATTACCAGTCCACCGCCATCACTATCAGTGAGTAAAATAACACCATCACGCAAAGCGATTTTTCTTATCATATCTGCAGTGTCTTTTTTTGAAAACACTCCAAATCCATCAGTAGATATAACAAGCGCTTCAGCTATACTCTGTATCTTAATCTTATCGTATTTTCCTTCAACGATTATAGGCTTTGAGATTTTTATCATATCATTGCCCCTTAAGCGATTTAGGCATATATATTTTAGAAATGAAGCATTCAATCATTGTCCATGGGTCGGACATTGTGCTCTTTAATTTCAAATCGAGTTCAAATACTTCATCTACTGCATTCTCAATTACTCCAATAGGAACTCTTGAGAGGTTTTGCATATATTTTTCAACTCTAAATTGGTTAATTCTTAAAGTTTTTGAAATATCAAGCGAACTTAATCCCTGACTCATCGCAGCTTTAATCATTAACATCTCTGTATATGTCTTGGCAAGTTTTCCTACATACATAACAGGTTCTTCTTTTTGGTCTTTTGCCATTGAGATTGTCTCTAGCATTCCAACTATTTGCCATTTTTGCATAGCTTCAGACAAGGCAAATGGTGATTCATCGTCGGCAGTTTCTGAACATATTTGTCTTACTATTGATGCTGTTACTTCTTTTCTTTCGCCATCAATAGTACTCATATATGCAATAAGTTTTGTCATTTCACCTAGTAGAGGATATAACCTAAGTGAACACATCTCACAAAGAAGTTCACTTGCATCTTCTGTTATTAAAACCTTCTCGCGTGCGAGATATTTTTTAACATATCCTTCAAGTCTGCCTTTTGTTAAAAGGCCAAATCTTACACATTTACAAACTTCAGATAAGGCTTTGAAACTCTTTTGATCCTCGTATCTATATACACATGGCAATTCAATATCACGGCAGAAAATAATCAAAATTGTATCATTTGATGCCTTCTTACAAGCAGCAACTAATGAATCCAATTCATCTTGTTTTAACTTATCAATAGACAAATCGTGTACTTCTACAAGAACTTGGTCTTGCATCATTGGTACAGATTCCATTGCGTCTAGTAATTTTTGATACAAAGAATCTTTTGATACTTCTGAATCTTGTGTGAAAGAGATATTACTATGGTTAAATAGTTCAAATCCTTCAGCGGTTAATATTTGCGCCCTAATTTTTGTTAGTGCATTTTGCTTTAGGTAATCTTCTTCTCCATAGAAAAGGTACGCGCCTGAAAGACCAGACTTCATTTCTTTGTCCAGTGCATCAGTATCCATAATCAACTTGCTTTGATACCTTTTCTCAGCCATTTGTTTAACCCTTTTCTATTAATTCTTTCAACTTCTTTATGTACGTTGGATTTGATCCACAACATCCACCAACATACCCAACGCCCATCTTTACAGCTTCATATACATCATTTGCAAAAATTAACGCATCAGCTTCAGTTGGCTCGTTATTTGGTGATGTTGGAAGTCCTGCATTTGGTTTGAATATTACTGGTTTATCTGTATTCTCAAGAAATCTTTTTATAACCGGAATTGCAGCCTTTGGTCCCAAAGAACAATTAAGACCCATTCCATCAACGCCGAGTTCTGTCAATTCTTCAACTATTGTCTCAACAGAGTTGCCCATCAAAGTCTTACCAACTGCCTCAAAAGTCATTGTTGAAAATACAGGAACATCATATTTCTTTGCTACTCTAACCGCAATCTTCATGAGTTCAACATCCATAAATGTTTCAAGTTGAATGCCATCTGGATGCATTTTCATACCCGCACCAATTTGTTCTTCATATATTTCTAGTGCTTCATCTTCTTCTAGGTCGCCATATGGTTCAAGTAGTACTGTAAGTGGGCCGACATCAAGAAAAACTTTTGTGTTTGTACCTTTAACAGCTTCTTTTGCTATTCTCACACCTTCACTAACGACATCATTAACGCTTCTATCATATCTTTTTAAAGCATCTCTGTTAGCACTAAAGGTGTTCGAAAATATAATTTGAGAGCCTGCATTTATATACTCTTTGTGCATGTTATATACTATCTCTGGATTCTCTATATTGTATCTCCAAACAGGTATGTTATTCCCTGCCATTTTCCACAACATTGTTCCAGTTGCACCATCTAAAAGAATTGCTTTGCCCATCATCTGACCACCTTGTAGTATTTGATATTTAAGTATACCACATTTTTAACAATCATTCAACCTTACAATCTCCAATTTTGAGCAAAATCGTCCAAATGTAATTTTTGATTTCGTAAATTCTTAAAGTAAGTTCCACTGTAGGAATAAGTGGAAATTAGAATGATAAATATAGAAAATTCGGAAAAGAAACTCTTGATTTTTGTCCCAATCGCATGTTTTTCTTGATTTATTTACTAAAAATAGATATACTTAATCTTGCGATTAATTACAAAGGATAGGCTGAAAATGACAGATCAGAAAAAGATAAGAAACTTTTCCATCATTGCTCATATTGACCACGGCAAAAGCACACTAGCTGACAGAATTCTTGAAGCAACCAAAAGTGTATCTGCACGTGAAATGGAAGAACAACTTCTTGACAACATGGATATAGAACGCGAACGTGGTATCACGATCAAAGCGCGTGCTGTAACTCTTGACTACACTGCAAAAGATGGCCAAGTTTATGAATTCAACCTAATAGACACACCAGGACACGTAGACTTTAACTACGAAGTATCTCGTTCTCTCGGAGCTTGTGATGGTGCTTTGCTTGTTGTTGATGCTACTCAAGGAATTGAGGCTCAAACTCTAGCTAACACTTATCTTGCTCTTGAAAATGATCTTGAGATTATTCCTGTTGTTAACAAAATAGATTTGCCATCTGCTGATATTGATGGCACAAGAAATGAAATAGAAGAAGTAATCGGTATTCCAGCTGAAGACTGCCCTGCAGTTTCTGCAAAGACAGGTCTTAATATCGGAGATGTACTCGAAAGAATCGTTACTGACATTCCTTGCCCAAAAGGTGATGCTAATAAGCCACTAAAATGTTTGATTTTTGACTCATACTATGACTCATATCGAGGTGTTGTAGTATATATGCGTGTGTTTGATGGTAGCATCACACAAGGTATGAAAGTCAAAATGATGAATACAGGTGCAGAGTTTGAGGTTGTTGAAGTAGGACACATGTCTGCTTTTGGTCTTGTTCCAACTAAAACTTTGTCAGCTGGTGAAGTTGGATACTTTACTGCTAGTATTAAAAATGTATCCGATACTCGTGTCGGTGATACTGTTACAAATGCATTAGACCCTATAGATGAACCACTCCCAGGATTTAAACAAACACAGCCAATGGTTTATGCTGGTATATATCCTGCAGACGGTGCAAAATACCCTGACTTAAGAGATGCTCTTGAAAAGTTACAGTTAAACGACGCAGCCTTATCTTTCGAACCTGAAACAAGTATTGCACTTGGTTTCGGATTTAGATGCGGATTCCTTGGTCTTTTGCACATGGAAATAATCGCAGAAAGACTTGAGCGTGAGTTCTTACTTGATCTCGTTACTACAGCTCCTAGCGTTATTTACAGAGTCGTTATGAAAGACGGCACTGAAAAGTATATTGATAACCCATCTGTGTTCCCTTCACCTGATGAAATGTCAGAAACAGATGAGCCTATTGTAAAAGCTAACATTATCACCCCATCAGAATATGTTGGCGGAATAATGGATCTCTGCCAAGAGAGACGTGGTGTTTTCAAAGATATGAAATACATTGATGGTAAGAGAGTGGAACTTCACTATAGACTGCCTCTTAACGAAATCATCTATGACTTCTTTGATGTATTGAAGAGCCGTTCAAAAGGATATGCATCCCTTGACTACGAACTCGATGGTTACGAAGAGAGCAAACTCGTTAAACTTGACATCCTTCTCAATCAGGAAATTGTTGACGCGTTGTCGTTTATTGTCCATGCTGACAGTGCTTATACTCGAGGCAGAAAGATAGCCGAAGCACTTAAAGAGAATATTCCTCGTCAATTGTTTGAGGTTCCTATTCAAGTAGCTATTGGTGGTAGAGTTATCGCAAGAGAAACAGTTAGAGCTTTGCGCAAAGACGTTCTTGCGAAGTGCTATGGTGGTGATATTACTCGTAAGAAGAAACTTCTTGAAAAACAAAAAGAAGGTAAAAAGAAGATGAGAAAACTCGGCTCAATTGAAGTTCCGCCGGAAACATTCATGGCCGTTCTCAAACTCGACAATGGTGAAGATTGATGAAACCGCTTGGAATATATATTCATATTCCCTTTTGCAAACAAAAATGTGCATATTGCGATTTTTATTCACTTGGCAATGCGGATAGCACTGGTTATGCCGATGCACTAATAAAACACATAATATATCAAAAAGATAGTTTTAAAGATTACCTTATTGATACCATATATGTTGGTGGTGGAACTCCATCGTTATTACCACCAAAAGATATGGCAAACATTATCTACTCAATAAAAGATAACTTCAATGTCTCAAATGATGCTGAAATCTCCATGGAAGCTAATCCTGGAACAGTTAATATGGGTTCTTTAAAAATATATAAGGATTGTGGAATAAATAGACTGAGCTTTGGCTTACAGAGTGCAAATGATAATGAATTAAAAACATTGTCCAGAATCCACTCAAAAGATGACTTCTATAAATCCTTCATGAATGCAAGAGAAGCCGGTTTTGAGAACATAAACGTTGATGTCATGTATGCGTTGCCAAATCAAACAGGTTTAGAACTTGAGAATACTCTTGATTGTGTAATTGGTTTAAAACCGGAACACATCTCATTTTATGGATTGAAAATTGAGCCAAATACCAAATTTGGAAAAATGAAAGATATCGATAAAACATTACCGGATTCCGATACCCAAGCTGACATGTATCTTGACGCTTGTGAAAAGTTAAACTCAAGTGGATATGCTCAATATGAGATTTCAAATTTCTCACTTCCAGGTTACGAATGCAAACACAATATTAAATATTGGGAAAATGCAGATTTTGCGGGATTTGGCCCAGCGGCTCATTCACTAATTGGTAATAGACTATATGCTTTTAAAAAAGACCTACATCGATTTCTTAATGCACCATGCAATTTAAGTGGCCTTACTGTTGAAGAGCAATTTTTATCAAACGAAGAGCTTATAAATCAATATGTGATGTTGGCATTTAGAATGAATAGGGGCATTAACATAAAAGAGTTTGAAAAAAGATTTGATAAGAACTTTGATGTTCTATACAAATCAAAACTCGAATTATTCATAAAACAAAAGTTAGTTATTTTTGATAATGACTCGTACAAATTCACACGAGAAGGTATGCTTTTATCAAACTTGATTTTGTCCGAAATTCTTGATTTGTAAAAATTAGGGGCTGTGAAAAAACTCACAGCCCTGAAAAACAACCACAAACCAATTGAATAA
>JAKSVJ010000059.1 GCA_024408015.1 Clostridia bacterium | reverse complement strand
CTTGCAAAGGCAAATTCTTATGTGGACTTGGGAATGATTTTGAAGATCACATAAAAGTCGCTCATACAACAACATTTGATGGCTATATTGCTGTTGGTGAATTCCACAGACCTCTACCTTCATATGAATCCCCTGAAACTCATAAGTTCACAACTGCTTGTGGTGACTACAACGAAGCTTTGATAACGATATATAAGTTTGATGAAGATTGTGAATTTGGAATTAATCCTGTTCCAGAATTAGCATTCTCAATCACAGATAAAGCACAAGGACTCGCATTTCAAGATGACTACATGTACCTCTCAACATCATCTGGTGCTGCTTTCTCAAACATTTATAAATACGATTTGAGCAAAGTTGAACTTATCGGTGTTATGAAAGTTGATGGAAATGAATTCCCTCTATATGGTGTTGACAGTGCTTGTTTAGTTGATACATACAAAATAGCCCCAATGGCAGAAGAAATCGAATTCGTAAACGGAAAAATGTACACAATGTGCGAATCAGCTTCAAATAGCTACATATTTGGTAAATTAACTGGAGCAACATATTGTTACGCAACAAATTTAAAATGATTTAACAAAAAAAAGCTTGAATGAATCAAATCACTCAAGCTTTTTTGTTAGTCATCGTACGAATTATATAGTTCAATTAATTCATCTCTACAATTCAAGAACTCTTTGCATAAATCTGGGTCAAAGTGTGTTCCAGACGATTCTTCTATAATCGAAAATGCTTTGTCAAAATCCATGCTTTCTTTATATACTCTCTTACTTACCAATGCATCAAAAACATCGGCTAGAGCCATTATTCTTGCTTCAAATGGTATGTCTGTGCCAGATATACCGGTTGGATATCCTTGGCCATTCCATTTTTCATGATGATAATGTGCTATATTCACTGCAATCTTTATAAATTGCTTATCTTCAGAACTTGCAAGAATCTTTTCAACTATGGCAGCTCCCTTTTCAGAGTGACGTTTCATAATCTCATATTCTTCATCTGTAAACCTTCCAGGCTTATTTAGAACAACATCAGGAATCGCTATTTTACCAAAGTCATGCAATGGAGCTGCTTTGATAATGTTCTTGGCTAACTCCATATCAAATTCAAAATTGGAAGTATTGGTAACAAGATAACGAACAAATATTCTAACAACGTCACTAGTTCTAGCAATGTGACCACCAGTATTATTGTCTCTATTTTCAACGATGGTAGCCATGCTACGAATTATATCTTCTGTTATCGTTTTTATCTTCTTAGTTTTTTCTTCAACTGCTTTTTCAAGATTGCCGTTATACTGCTCAATAATATGAGTGTATTCCTGTTGTTTTGTATCATCTCTAACACAGAAACAATGTACTTGCTTTTTGCCACTGATTTTGACCAAATCATCCTCAAGCTCATAATATGAACTCTTTACTTTAAGAACGACAGCGTCACGTTTTTCTTCACCACGAACAAATGCACCAACAGCTTTTAATAACTCACTGTTCTCTTCTTTGATTTTTGAATCTATATGCAAACTTTCAAGTTCAGGAAACCATTCATTAGCAACATCATCTGAACCAAGGAATAAGCCATTATTATCTACAACAAAGAATCCGTTCTTGTTATTACCATTAACTGACGCAGACGAAACGACATGCACATTGTAGTATGTTATTCTGTTCAAAAGAATTAAAATAACAAGTTCTGAAAATACATATGCCATTGGAACAAGGTCAAATTTCATAACGCTAGGTCCAACCAAATATGTTGTTACAACTACAGCAAGTAAAGCGACTAATGATATGCTGTATTTATATGAAACTCCCTTTTGTTTTAAGAATGATCTTATGATTATAACAATACAAGAAACTAAAATACATCCAAGATACAATGGATAGAAAATGTGAAGTGCACCTGAAACTTTATGCAAAGTACCTACGCCATCAATAACTTCAAAACTAGTTTCTTTGTAATATAAGCCATTGAAATTGAATGAAATAAGAATAAACAACAATATACTTATTGAGAAATAAATATAATGGAAAATCTTATATACACGAACCTTACAAATGTCAGCTATACAAAGGAACATAAAGAATGGAGCAAAACAAGATCCAAAATATGTAACTATATTGGCAAGTTCAGCTGCTTCCAAACTTTGCGCCATTGTAACACGATGGCAACCATAAGTATATATCATCGAGAAAATAAACAAAAGCATATAAAATCTCGATGTATTATCTTTGAATCTGTATACATATACAATCAATATAATACTTGAAAGTATGAACATAGCCATATTCAATACGTTAACTAAATTCATTGTGTCACCTTCAAACTACTTTAAAGCACAAACGCCATTACAATCGATACCAACGACAAGTGGAAAGTCTTTAAATTCCAATCTTCTTACTGCTTCACAACCAAGCTCTGGAAAAGCAATAACATCACATTTTACAATGCTTTTTGATGCAATTGCGCCAGCACCACCAACGGCACATAGATATATAGCCTTGTTTCTAACAATAGCATCAATAACTTCTTTACTTCTCTTGCCTTTTCCAATCATTGCAACAAGACCCAAGTCAAGAAGTCTTGGCGCGAATTTATCCATACGACTTGATGTAGTAGGACCACAAGAGCCAATAACTATTCCTTCTCTTGGTGCCGTTGGACCAGCATAATAGATTGCTGAGCCATCCAATTCAAATGGCAATTTTTCACCTTTATCAAGAAGTTCACATATTTTTTTGTGAGCTGCATCTCTAGCAGTATAAACAACACCAGATAGTGTTATAAAATCTCCTGCTTTAAGAGTTGGTATTATATCTCTAAGTTCTGATACTTGTATGCTCATTTTGTCCTCTTAAATGCATTGATAGCAGCCATTGTACTTCTAAAGAAATGTTCAACCTTTTCATCGAAAGTTTCGCTAGCTCTCTTTTTTGGAGCTTTTTCTTCTTTCTTTTCTTCTTTTTCTACTTTTTCAGGAACATTTTCTTCTTCAGTTTTATCAACAAATTCGCCTGTTAATTCTTCAACTTTTGGTTTATCTGAAACTAGCATGTACTCAATTCTATTACTGAGTTCCATACTTCTATTGCTAATTTCTCTTGCAAAGCCTTCAAGATAATTCTTTACTTCACCAACAAACATCATTACTTCTTCGTAATAATCGTTGGCAGCTTCTTTGTATTTATCTCTTAGAGTATTTAACTCTTCTTCAGTGCAGTCTTTGCTCTTTTCTTCTTCAAGTTCAGCTTCTAGACTTGCAATCTTTTCGTTAGCTTCGTTTAAAAGTCTTTCGAGTTCTTCTCTTTTTGTAGTTTCTTCTTTGAGTTTTGTCTCAGCAGAAAAAGCTTCAATTGCAAGTTCATCAGCCTTTGATGAGAGGACAGCATTTTCATTCTTCAAATCAGCTAAATCATTTTCCAAATGAGATATTTGCATCTCACTCATTTCTTCTTTTGACTTAGCTTCTGCAGCAACTGCAGCAAGATATGTATTTACATCGGATTTATTGTATCCACCAATTGCATTTCTAAAAACCATACCATTCTTTTCAGACATAATACGCCTCCTTAAATTTAATAAAATAATATTAGCATATATATTGTGATTTTTCAACCAAAACATCACAAGATGTGGATTTTTTACAAAAATGTGATATAATCTATTTGGTGGTGATATTATTGAAAAGTGATTTGTGGACATATTTAAAAAACACCGATAAGCCAATCCTTATGTATGGAATGGGAAACGGTGGAGACAAAATATTTGATGTTTGCAACAAAAAAGGAATAACCATATGTGATATATTCGCATCAGACGACTTCGTTAGAGGACAAAAATTTCATGATAAAACAGTTATGAAATATTCTGACGCAAAAGAAAAATATGGTAGTTTTATAGTTCTTGTTGCATTCGGCACATGTCTTGATAACGTGATGGATAACATATATAGAATATCCAAAGAACAAGAACTCTATGCGCCTGATGTTCCAGTTGCCGGAGACAACATATTCGATATTGATTTCTATAACCAAAACATAGAAAAAATCAAGCAAGCGCGTAATCTTTTTGCGGATGATTATTCAAAAAAAGTTTACGATGAGCTTATTGAATACAAGCTAGATGGAAAGATAGACCACTTCTCTATTGACACAAATCAAGACGATGATTTAAGTTCATTGTTTTTCAAAGAATACACCGACTATATTGACCTTGGTGCTTTTAATGGAGACACCATAGATCAAATGCTTTCAAAATATCCATCAATAAAAAATGTAATAGCTTTTGAACCATCAGAACGTATCTTTAAGAAGTTAACACAGAATGTAACAAAATACACTAACGTTACATTCAAACTAATCAATAAGTGTTCTTCGGATACAAGTAAAACTTTGACGTTTTCAGATGGCAGTGGCAGAAATTCCAAAATCATAGACAATAGTCTTAATCCGTATCAAGGAAAAACAAAAGTCATCGAAAGTGACTCAGTTGACAATCAAACAGACCTAAAATGTGGTAAAGTATTATTGAAATATGACGTCGAAGGTGAAGAAAAACTATCTCTTCTTGGAAGTCAGAAAACCATCAAAAATAATTATGTGGATATGATAGTTTCTGTATATCACAGAAGCGAAGACCTGTTTGAAATTCCTTTGCTATTACAGAAAATACATAAAAATAGTAAAATATATTTACGCAAACACAAATACATCCCTGCATGGGAAATAAACCTTTATGTGACTGATTTTTAGAACCTCATTTTGATAATTTTCCGCACTGTCACTCTTACTAAGTTAAAACAAAAAAAACAAAAAAAATATTTTAAATCAAAGAGGTGTTTTATGAACAGATTTGTCCTTAACGAAACTTCCTATCACGGAAAAGGAGCTATCAGTAGCATAGTTCCAGAAATGAAAAACAGAGGCTTTAAAAAAGCATTTGTTGCATCTGACCCAGATCTCGTACGCTTTGGTGTTAGCAAAAAAGTAACTGATTTGTTGGATGAAGCAGGAATTGAGTATTCCCTTTATTCTGACATCAAACCAAACCCAACAATTGAAAATGTACAGAATGGTGTTAAAGCATTCCGTGATGCTAAAGCTGATTGTATCGTAGCTATTGGTGGTGGTTCATCAATGGATACTTCTAAAGCAATCGGTATCATTATCACAAATCCAGAATTCGAAGATGTTCGTTCCTTAGAAGGCGTTGCTCCAACAAAAAATCCTTGTGTTCCAATTATTGCAGTACCAACAACAGCTGGTACAGCTGCAGAAGTTACTATCAACTACGTTATTACCGATGTTGAAAAGAAACGTAAATTTGTTTGCGTTGACGTTCATGATATTCCGGTAGTTGCTGTAGTTGATCCTGACATGATGGCAACAATGCCAAAAGGTCTCACTGCTGCTACTGGTATGGATGCACTCACACATGCCATTGAAGGATATATCACAAAAGGCGCATGGGAACTTTCAGATATGTTCCATCTAAAAGCAATCGAAGTTATTTCTCGTTCACTTCGTGGTGCTGTTAATAATACAGATGAAGGTCGTGAAGGCATGGCTCTTGGTCAGTATATTGCTGGTATGGGCTTCTCTAACGTAGGCCTTGGTGTTGACCATTCTATGGCACATACTCTTTCAGCTTACTACGATATGCCACATGGTAAAGCATGTGCTACACTTCTCCCTACTGTTATGGCGTATAACGCAGATTATACAGGAGAAAAATATCGCGAGATTGCTCGTGCTATGGGAGTTAAAGGTGTTGACAGCATGACACAAGCTGAATATAGAAAAGCGGCTTGTGACGCTGTATCTCAGCTTGCCAACGATGTAGGTATTGTATGTTCACTCAAAGGCGTTGCTAAAGAAGAAGACGTTCATCAAATGTCATTGGATGCTTATGCTGATGCTTGTCGTCCTGGCAACCCAAGAGAAACAAGCGTTGAAGATATCGAAGCTCTTTATCGCAGCTTAATGTAATTCTAAAGTATCACAAAAACAAGAAAGGGGCTGTGATTTTTCACAGCCCCCCTTATTTTGCGTAATTGAATGGAAAAAGATGCAAGCGACTTCGAGTGGAAATCGAAATATTCTTTCTTCGGCATAGCACAAACGCAACCTCTGCTTTTGTGTTGTCTTAGTAACTCCAGCAAACACCACCGACGCCGTTTTCTTCTCCGTCGACGATACGTCCGGTCCAAAAGTTTACCTCATATTTTTGTCCACAGCCACATCTAACATCTAAGGTGTATGTTGAACGTTCTGGATTGCTAAGACGGACTGTACGATTACAATAATTGCAATTAAAACTTACATTTTCAAATACTTCTGATTCGCACCCTCCGACAACTTTTTGGAGTTGTTCGTTGCTCAAATTCTTATTATCTTTCATATTAATTCCTCATTTCTTTCATGGTTTAATTTTTTTACTTTGTTTGATTATTTTGTTCTTGTATCTCTTTATACGATGAGAATTCAAAAATGTCTACAGCTTTTTTTAAAAAACATTGTTTTTTTGACGCAAAAAAGTCCCAAAAACCCTTGTGAAATCCGGACTATTCGTCTGCGCATTTTTTGTGCAGACACCTTGCGTGTAACAACATTTTTGATACACCTAGTAATTTACCAATGAAAATCCAAACACAAAAATAAGAGATGCAAAAACTAAAATAAACTAGTTTTTACATCTCCATTTTTAATTTAAGTTAGCTAAAACTTCATTACTGTTCTGCGATTGTGTATTTTTGCATATACATATCAAAGTTCTTCTTGAATTCTTCACCATTTTTCTTAACGTGGTTAAGATATTCGTGCATATTCATAGCATCATATTGACAAATTTCAATTATAAGGCCTGCAATGTTAGAACAGTGGTCAGAAATTCTAGAACAACTTGTTAGCAAGTCTGAAAGTATAAATCCATGCTCAATTGTACATTCATTGGATCTTAGACGTGATACATGATTGTCTTTTATTTTCAAAACAAGAGTATCAATTGTTTGTTCCAATGGCTCAATCAATTGTGCAATAGAAGTATCATTATGTTCAAATGCATATTTTGTATTCATGAGAATCTCACTTAGAGCTGCAAACAAAACATCAAGTTCTTTCTTTGCTCTATCAGAAAAATCAAGATTCTTCTCTTTCATTTCCTCAGCGGTTCTAATGATATCTACCGAGTGGTCAGAAATACGTTCAAAGTCACTCAACAAGTGAAGCAATTTTGTAACGTCACGACTACTCTTTTCATCAAGTTCACGAGAGTTAATTTTTACAAGATAAGTACCGAGCTCGTCTTCATATTTATCAACTTGATCTTCAAGTTCACGGATGCGATAGCCATCATCAGGTTG
>JAKSVJ010000058.1 GCA_024408015.1 Clostridia bacterium | reverse complement strand
GGTGTAATTGCAACAAATTTAGATGAATATGATTCTCAAGCAGTATTCCTTGATATAGGAACTAACGGAGAAATTGGATTGTGTGGCAAAAACGGAATGTATTTTTGTTCTGCAGCTGCAGGTCCGGCTTTTGAAGGTGCTAATATAAAATGTGGTATGCCTGGAGTTCCTGGAGCTATATCATCCATCTCAAATGATGGGGCAATAAAAACAATTGGAGATGTTGAGCCTACTGGAATTTGTGGTTCTGGCTTAATTGATGCAGTCGCATACATGTTAAATAACGGAATTCTTGATGAAGATGGTGCGATTGATGATGAAGCTGATAACGTGGTTGATATTGATGGCATTACTGCATATCAATTAACCGATAAAGTTTTTATCACTCAAAAAGATATACGCGAATTGCAATTAGCAAAGGCTGCTATTTGTGCCGGAATCTTAACTTTAATTCATAAGTCGAATTTGAAATTGAACAATATTTCAAAGGTTGTTTTGGCTGGTGGTTTTGGATCAAGAATTAATCCAGATAATGCAAAGACAATAGGATTAATACCAAAGGATTTAGATTGCGAGATAGAATTCTATGGTAATACAGCAGGTCAGGGTGCAATAGAATTATTATTGTCAAAGCAAAAACGTGATAGAATAAATAGTCTTGTGAATATTTCAAAGTACACTGAACTTTCAAATGATGCTTATTTCAGTAATTGTTACATAGAACAAATGGAGTTTTAATGGAAGAGAAAAGAATAACAGAAGAGCAAAATGACGCGATAACGATAAGAGATAAATCTATTGCTATAAGCGCAGCAGCTGGTGCGGGAAAAACATTTGTCTTAACAGAGCGTATCATAAATAAAATTTGCGAACCTGATGGTGATATTTCAAGAATGATTGCCGTAACTTTTACTAATGATGCAGCCATGTCATTAAAAAGTAAGATTACCGCAGCATTATCTAAACGCTTGGCTCAAAATCCAACTGATGCTCACATCTCTGAGCAGGCTCTACTTGTAAGCTCTGCAAAGATTAGCACAATTCATAGTTTCTGTTTCAATTTAATAAAAGATAATATCCAAACATTAGGATTAGAATCAGATATAGCACCAGGTGATGATGCTAGACTTGAAGTTATGTTCTCCGAGGTTATGGATTCCTTAATTAATGATTATTTTGAGGGAAATGTTAACGATGAGCCAATAGCAAATTTCTCGGAATTTGCAGACACATTTGGTTCATTGAAAAATAGTACATTACTTCCAAAAACATTAAAAAGCGTTTATAGAGGATTATCCAGTAAGGCTCTTTATATTGATGAACTAGACAAGATAGCCGAGTTGTATCCTTATGGTGAGGATTATGAATTTTTAGATACATATCTTGGTAAAGAATTAAAAGATTATTTATCTTGTGCAATCTCTCATTACAAAAAAGTATTCGAGGACGCAAAAGAATTTTTCTCCTTGAGTGCAGCGGATGACAAAAAATGCGCCAAAAACTTGGGTGTAGTTAATAACATCCTTGATTTTGTGTACAAACTCGTTTCGCTACTAGCTACAGATTCTAAATACAAGGACATATCATCATTAATAATTGAGTTTCATGATGGCGGTAAATTATCATCAAATAATAGCAATGGTGATAATCAATGGCAATTCTACAAAAACCAAATTGATAGCTTTTATGATGATTTTGTTGGCACAAAGTCAAAAGAAGCGAAGTTATATGCCTATTTTAGATATAATGAAAAAGCATTAAAGGAAGCTTCTAAAAAAACTCATGATATGATAGTCAACCTAAAGAAATTTATGGTGTCTTTTGATAAAAGATTATCAGAAGAAAAGAGTAGATATCATATTATTAGTTTTGATGATATGGAACGTCTTGCTTTAAAATTATTGTGGAATAAGGTTGATGACAAGCCTACTGACTTGGCACTTAAAATACGTGATTCATACGATGAAATATATGTAGATGAATACCAGGACACAAACGAAATAGAGAGTAAGATATATGATATGATATCAAGAGCTAATAACAAGTTTTGTGTTGGTGACTTAAAGCAGAGTATATATGGATTCAGAGGAGCAGTTCCTTCTATCTTTAGTTCAATGCTTGACTCTAGAAAAAAATATAGAGAAGCGCCAGAAGAAATACAAACAAAAGTATATTTGTCACAAAACTTTAGATCTTCAAATGAGGTTCTTGATTTTTGTAATTCTGTTTTTGAGGTTTTGATGAACGTTGAATCCATAAAATATGGAATAGACGAAAGATTAATAACTGGTTCATCTATAAAAGGTTATCCAACAGAAATAGGTATTTTTGACAAGAAAAATGTCAATAATACTGAGGCTAGTTATGTTGCAAACCGTATTAAGGAATTACATAATGTTAATTTATACAAATACAGTGAAATTGCTATTTTAGTGAGAGAACTAGTTGATGCCAAAAATATAGTTGATGAACTAGAAAAACTAAATATACCTTGTACAATAAAGAATACAGAAAACTTTTTTGATAATCCAGAAATATTAATTATCATCTCAGTTTTAAATGTAATAGATAACCCATCAAGAGATGTATATCTTGCATCGGTATTGAAAAGCCCAATATATGGGGCGTCTTTTGATGATTTGATTTTGATAAGAAAACAATGTAAAGGAACATTGTTTGAGGCTTTAAAAGAATACACAGCTCAAAATGACTATCAAATAGGCAAGAAATTTTTGGCAGATTTGGAATTTTATCAGCAAAAAGCTAGCAACTTGACTTGTGAAAAATTGATTTGGCTCATTTATACAAAAATGTGTCTAGCTTCTATCTTGTCTCGTAATGATTCTGATAACAAATCGAATAATAAATTGGTAAGAAAACATCTTTTGCAATTTTATGAATTATCTAGAAGTTTTACTGGTAGTAAATATAGAGATATTAGTGATTTTGTTTCATATATAGCTGATATTTTGTCAGGTAGATCATCTATAGAAATTGCTGATGATGATAATGTTGGTGACGCTGTAATAATTACAACAATTCACAAGTCCAAAGGCCTTGAATATAAAGTGTGCTTTATTAGTGGTATTCAACGTAAATATCATAGTTCTGGTAGGGATGAGGTATCAACCAACCTAAAATGTCTTGCACCAAAACTTGTCAGTGGAACTGGATTCGGCAAGATAAAGACACTTCAATATGAAACAACAAACATTCCAAATGAAAGAAATCAGATAGATGAAGAATTGAGAATCCTATATGTTGCATTGACAAGACCAATAGAAAGAACGATTTTGACATGCACTGCAAATGTTGCGGATTTTGATTTGTATTCAGGTGGATTAAAATCATTTGAGAAGAAGTATATTTCCGAATATGCTTTGTACAACAAAAAAAGTCATCTTGAGGCATTAGCTTTAGCTATAGCCGGAAACGATAATTATTCATTGATTGATACTAGTGATATCGTACTGGATTCTGAACAAAATGAATGTACCGATGAAATAGAAGAATTCGAGTCTATTGATGATGCTATTGAATTCAATGGTGACGAAAAAGACTTTGAGACATTTGAAGTCATAGAGAAGCGAATAAAGGCTGAATATGGTTTTGATATATTGAATAGAATTCCTTCTAAAATATCTGTGTCAAAACTTACTCCAAACTTTTTGGATAATGATGAGTTTTGGGATGTTGAGACTGTTTATGATGACGATTACAAACCACGATTTGTTGAAGAACGAGCTGATAGTGCTGCATCAAAAGGAACGGCTATGCATCACTTCATGGAATTTTTTGACATTAAAAATGTTGACAAAAACGGGGTCGAATTGGAAATAAAAAGACTCGTTGATAACAAGTTTATGTCTAAGTCTGAATCTGAATTGCTTAATGTTCCTGCTTTGGAAAGATTCTTTAAATCCCCAATAGCAGACATGATGCGAGATGCCGTTGAGATTTATAGAGAGAAACGTTTTATTACGTACATTCCAGTATCTAACTTTACAAATGATGCTAAGCCATTTAATGTTGCTGAAGAAGAGAATCTATTAGTTCAAGGCGTTATAGACTGTGCATTAAAAAATGATCGTGAGGAATATATTATCATTGATTACAAAACCGATAGTTTTGCAAAAGGTACACCTAGAGAAGTAATTGAAAAAACTTTGATGGAGAGACACTCAAGACAACTATCATATTATCGTACTGCAGCAAAGAAGATGTTTGGTAGTGTTAGTCATGCGTATGTCTATTCTTTTGCTCTTAATGATATAGTAGAAATAACTGATGAGGAGTCAAAAAAATGAGAAAAAAACTAGTTTATTTGTTGGCGTTGTGGCCTATAATCGAAGCGTTAATTGTCATATTTGCAATCTCAATTGATGTTCAATGGGGAGTGCTTGTTAGACCAATATATGAGTTTTCAATCGCAGGAACATTACTTGTTATTCTATCTGTATTTTGTACTGGATTTATTGGGTATTTGTTTGGAAAATGCAATATAAAAGTGTATATATCAGCGTTGGTTGCCAATATTATTCCAATTGTTTGTACAATAGTGTATTTCATTGCATTTGTAATTGGCAATGGTGATGTTGAGATATTTGAACTAATTGGCCTTTTCGGCAATGGAATGTTTTCAACAATATCTATAATCATCCCTGATTTAGCAACCACAGTTTTGGAAATGCCAGTCGCATTGATAATTAGAATAGCAACTTTTGTTGTTGGATATGCATTTTCAAGTGTTAATCTTAAAAAAATATAGGAGCAATTATGGAAAAACAATATGTGGATTATGCTGTTGAAATGACGAAAGAATTGCTATCGATAGATAGCCCGTCAGGTTACACACAAAAAGCAGCAGAATTTGTTAGAGACGCATTTTCAACTTTAGGTTTTGATGCAAAAATAACAACTAAAGGCGGCGTAATAATAGATTTAGGCGGAAAAGATGAGAACGATGCATTGTTGCTTGAGGCTCATACAGACACTCTAGGAGCTATGGTTTCTCAAATTAAAGGAAATGGTCGTCTTAAAGTCAC
Source organism: Clostridia bacterium (assembly GCA_024408015.1). GTDB lineage: Bacteria > Bacillota > Clostridia > Oscillospirales > CAG-272 > RGIG6816. The sequence continues at coordinate 2,402 of JAKSVJ010000058.1, read as the reverse complement.
TCCACTCGGTGGCATGAGAGCTGAAAACAGTGAAGCTGAGAATGTGAGAATTCATACAAGAGACGGAAAAGTCTATGACGGAACTTTACAGTTGTGCAATGCATCAGTACATGTAAATGATAACTATGGAAATGAAAAAAGAACATTTAACTCAACTGAAATAGTAATTGATGAAGATGTGAAGTCAGCAGATGATGTCAAATCTTTAGGAATTATGGTTGGCGATATTGTATGCTTTGATCCAAGAACAATTGTTACTGAATCGGGATATATCAAGAGTAGATTCCTTGATGATAAACTATCAGTTGGTATTTTACTTGGTCTTGCAAAGTTCATTGCTGACAATAAGCTTGTTCCATCTAGAAGAGTGTATGTTCATGTTACAGTATATGAAGAAGTAGGTCACGGCGGATGTGCTTCTGTTCCAAATGGTGTTACAGAGGCTATAAGTGTTGATATGGGATGCGTTGGTGATCAAGTGCAATGCACAGAAAGACAAGTTTCAATTTGTGCAAAAGATTCTGGAGGACCATATAGCTACGAAGTTATCACAAAACTAGTTGAGGCAGCAAAGAAAGAAAACGCGGATTTTGCAATAGATGTTTATCCGCATTATGGATCTGATGTTGAGGCAACACTTCGTGCAGGATACGATATAAGACATGGTCTCATAGGTTCTGGCGTGTATGCTAGTCATGGATATGAACGTTCTCATGTTGATGGTGTTGATAATACACTTAAAGTATTGAAAGGGTACATTTTCAATGAATAATGAATTCTATTGTCCAGAAGAAGGATATGGATTTGAAATAGCTTTATACCCATGTGAAGGCTCTAAAAGTTGTGTGGTTATTTACCCTGGTGGTGGTTACTTTCAATTATCAGTTGGAGGGGAAGGTAACTTTATTGCTAGAAAATATAATGATTTAGGATTATCAGCGATAGTTGTAAAATATAGAATTAAGCCTTATACTGGAAAAGAAATATTCAAAGATGGAATAGATTCCTTGACATATATAACAAGAAATATTTCAAAATTAATTCCAAACATAGAGAAGATAGCTACGTGTGGCTTTTCTGCAGGTGCCCATTTATCCATGTGTGTATGTCAGCATATTGATGATGATTTGAAACCGGACGCTTGCATATTAAGTTCTCCAGTTACAACTTTGGGAGATGGCGCGTTTCCGACTATGCCAGGAATATTCCTTGGAGATGAGTTTAGAAATAAGGAATTGATAACTGAATATTCTTATTGGTATAAACCAGATGCTATGCCACCAACGTTTATTTGGTATAGTGCACTGGATACTGCTGTGGATTTTAATAAAAACGCTATAGCTTTAAAAAAAGCATTAGACAATGTAAATGTTGATAATGAATGTCATGAATACCCAGATGGTGGACATGGGTCTGGATTTAATGGTATTGAATGTTCTAGATGGTTAGAACACTCAGTAAAATTTTTAGAAAAAAGAGGGTTTTAAAATGAGGGTTGGTATACAAACAGGTGGAATTATTAGTAGATTTGATATTGATAAAACTTTTGCCTTGATTAAAGAGGCAGGCTTTGATTGTGTAGACTATAATCTTGATATCTATCATAAATGGGATGATATAATCAATGCTAGAAATGTTTACCCATTCAGAACACAAGATGAATGGATAGATTACATAAATGAGATTAAAGCAGCTTCTAATAAATACGGCGTTGCAATCGGTCAAATGCACGCTCCTTTCCCTGGTTTCGTTAAGCAGAGCGAAGAGGGAACAGAGATGATACAGGAATGCATTAGAATGTCAGTTGAAGCTTGTGGCTTGTTGGGCTGTAGTAAGCTCGTGGTTCATCCTTGCTTTGATGGAAGTGCAAGATATCCAATGCCAAAGGAAAGGGAAGTAACTGAAAATGAAAAACTATACACTTCACTTATTCCTCTATTAAAGAAGTATCATGTTATATGCTGTCTTGAAAATATGTGGATTCAAGATTGGGAAACAAAGCATATTTACTTTGGATGTTGTTCAAATGTTGATGAGGCAATTTCATATATAGACCATTTCAATGAATTAGCTGGTGAAAAATGCTTTGGTTTCTGTATGGATACAGGCCACCTCTTGTTGTTGGGAATAGATAACTATGAGTTCATCACAAAACTTGGTGATAGATTAGTTGCATTACATGTGCACGATAATGATGGTAGATCTGACGGACATACAGCGCCATATATCGGTGTATGTAACTGGGAGCGATTCATCAATGGTTTAAAAGCAGTAAACTTTAATGGGGATATCAGTTTTGAAACCGCTTCGTCCCTAAAGAGAGTCCCAGACGATCTGGTAGCAAGCTCTATTTCTTATGTACATAACATCGGTAGATATCTCGAAAGGAGAATACAAGCCTA
>JAKSVJ010000057.1 GCA_024408015.1 Clostridia bacterium | reverse complement strand
AATCATGGATTACGGGAAGTTCCGTTTCGATCGGGAAAAGAAAGAAAAGGAAGCCCGCAAGAAGCAGCAGATTTCCGAATTGAAGGAAATTCAGCTGTCCTGCCGGATTGATACGCACGACTTTGATACGAAGGTCAATCACACCATCAAGTTTTTAAAGGGCGGTAAACTTGTTTATTGCACTTTCGTTATTGCCTGTAAATACTGTTAAGTTCTTGTCACAGAACAATTTGCCATCTGCGTTCTTCTGAACAAACTTGATTCCTGCACCAGTCAAAAGACCTGTTGTGTTATGTGTTGTTGATACAAGACCAAATACATCATCACCAACATTCCAAACCTGGTCACCATTATCCTGCATGATTGAAGCGCAGAACTCTGTCAACTTATCAATTGTCCATTCGTGATTTTCTACTATTTCAAAAATATTTTCATCCTTGAAGTTAGTCTCGAAAAGGTCAAGGTTAACGGCCATTACCCAAATAGCACCAACGCCCGTAAGGCCAAAGTCACCATCGAAACCATACATTCTCTTAACACCATTTGAGTCAACTGTTGAACATTGATCAATATATGCCATATTCCAACCTGGCAAATCAAAGTCAAGATCCAAATCATAAATATTCACATAATAGTGAGATGAGTTTGAGTTAAATGCAGCATACTGCATTGTTACAAAATCATAGTTTGATGATCCTGTTGTAATATCATCCTGAATAAGGTTGCCTACTCCAGGAACTGCTTCGATTGTACAGTTATACAATTTACTCATAATTGCATTTCTATCGTATACAGCAGTGTTAACGATTGAACCACCTTCACGTGACTCAACCCAGATTTCGTCCTGTGTTTCCCAACCAAAGTCAGTTGTTGTTATAAATACGAAATGTTCTCCACCGAAATCTACATCCAAATATCCATCAGGTCTATCATAACCTTCAGCGATAATTGGCTGCTCAGTAGTAGCTTCTGTTCCAGCTGTTGTACTTTCTGTTGTTCCGCCAGTAGTAGCTGCAGTTGTTGATGAAGTTGGAGTTGTCTGATCATCAACATTAGAACCACATGAAACCAAAAGCATAACAGACATTACAAATGCCACTGTCAATACTAAAGATAAAAATCTTTTCATAACCATTCTCCTATATTTAACAAAATATAATTTGCTAAAATAAATTATATACTAAATACTATAAAAACTCAAGAGAAAAAAGCCCTTTGCTGTTACAAACAAAAGGCTCATTTTTGTTAAAATTTACAAAAAAGAAACATGGATTGTTTAAAACCCATGTTTCTCTAAGACGATTAACGATCTTCTCTAAAGTAGTTAATGCCTAATTTTTCTGGTGGTTGATTTTCTCTCTTATTACGTATACTTGTTATTATCAAGACAATAATTGTGATAACGTAAGGCAACATCTTTAGGAATGGTGTTGATGCCATTGTTAACCAGCTAAAGATGATTGGCAAGAATGAACCTGCAATCATAGTTACACCAAATATGAAAGAACCAAGAATACCAACAATTGGTTTCCATGTTGAGAATATAACGAGTGCTACGGACAACCATCCCATAGCTTCGATTGAAAGATAAGCCTCTTGTGTTCCTGAATAGTCCATTACATAGAACAATCCACCAAGTGCTGCGATACCAGAACCAATTATTGTCGCTAAATAACGATATTTTGATACGTTAATGCCAGCAGCATCTGCTGTAGCTGGGTTTTCACCAACTGAACGAAGATTAAGTCCAATTCTAGTCTTAGTTAAGATATACGATGCTATAATAGCAATAATTATTGCCAAGAACACCATAACACCACAGTACTGTAATGATGTTTTGCTTTCAGCAAATGGGAAACGGAAGAATTTTTTAGCATAAAGATAACGCACACCTGTAAGATCATGCATTATGTAGTTTGTCAAACCAACACCAAAAATTGTCATAACAAGACCTGTTACGTTTTGATTTGATTTCAAAGTTACTGTAATGAATGAGTAGATTGCACCCATAATTGCTCCGCCGATAAAAGCTGCAATTATTGAGATAATAACTACCAAAAAGTCAGGTATTCCCTTCTTATACATCATTTGAAGTGCTGCGCAACCAGTAGCTGATCCAATACACATAATACCAGGGATACCGAGGTTTAAGTGTCCTGATTTTTCTGTGATAATCTCACCAGTACAACCATAAAGGAAAGTTACACCAAGGGAGAATGCATTAAGAATGTAGTATAAAACTTCCATGCTTATTTATCCTCCTTTTTTCTAAATACAATTCGATAGTTGATAAAGAATTCACAACCAATTACAAAGAACAATACAATACCAATTACAATGCTTGGGAAAGCGTCACTAACATTGAATACAGTTTGTATTTCTCCTGAGCCTTGGTTAAGGAATGCTACAAGGAATGATGAGAACAACAATAGAATTGGATTAAAGTTTGCCATCCAAGCTACCATGATAGCTGTAAATCCTTGTCCACCAACACTTTCTGCAGTAATTGAGTGGTCAAGACCAGACACAATAAGGAATCCTACGATACCACATATAGCACCAGAAACGCACATTGTACGAATAATAACTTTTTTAACATTAATACCAATGTATCTTGCTGTGTTAACGCTACCGCCAACAACTGATATTTCATATCCATGTTTGCTATAGTTAAGATACACATGCATGATAGCAACCATTACTATAATCACCAAAATAACCAACAAATAGTCATTTAGTATTGTAGGTAACATACCATACTTCAAACGTCCAATTGTACTTGAACCATTTGGCGTCCACTTGATAAGGAAGTACTTTACTAGATATGTGGCAACATAGTTCAACATCAAAGTAAACAACGTCTCATTTGTATTCCAGTTCGCTTTAAAGAATGCTGGGATAAAGCCCCACAACATTCCAGCTAAAACTGAAGCGATAAGCATAATAACTACTAATAGTCCGTTAGGGATTGTGTCACGGAATGCCATAATACAAGCTACTGCAGCAAGCATACCTATAAGAACTTGTCCTTCAGCACCTGTATTCCAGAAATGCATACGGAATGCTGGAACTAAAGCCAATGATATGCCAGCCAAGATAGCTGTTCCCTTTAAAAGTTTCCAAATACGAAGTGATGTTCCAAACGTGCCATCAAACAATGCACCCAAAAACTTTAATGGAGAAGCTCCAATAATTAGAAATGCCAATAAAGAACAAATAAGAATTGAAACTACTATAGCAGATAATCTTATTACCCATGTTTGCCATGCAGGAACATTAGCGCGTTTCAATACGTGAAACAATGGTTCTTTTGGCTCATTCATTTTTTCTTTTTTCATGCTTGAACCTCCTTTGTTTCATTAATTCCTTCATGTTTTGTCATAAGTAGTCCAACTTCTTCTTTAGTTGTCGTTCTCGCATCTACTATACCAGTAACTTTACCGGCATTTATTACAAGAATACGGTCAGACAATTCAAGTAATACGTCTAAATCTTCACCAACAAATAAAATAGCGGCTCCACTTTCTTTTTGCTTGTTGAGAAGGTTATATATCATATAAGAAGAGTTGATATCAAGTCCACGAACTGGATATGCAGCCATAAATACTTTTGGTGCATATGATATTTCACGTCCAACCAATACTTTTTGAATATTACCACCAGAAAGACGTCTTACTGGAGTTTTTATGCTTGGGGTCACAACTTCAAGATCATGAACAATTTCTTCAGCAAGAGCTTCTGGGTTCTTACGATTCAATAAGAATGATTTGCCTTTACGGTAACTACGCAACATCATATTGTTTGTAATATCCATTGAACCGACAAGGCCCATTCCTAGACGATCTTCTGGAACGAATGAGAGTCTTACACCAAGTTCGCGAATTTCAAGTGGAGTTTTATCACGAAGATCAATAACTTCATCTTCATTAAACAAAACTTTGCCATCATTAACGAGAGCTACGATGTCTTTTTTCTTCATTCCTGTAAAGTCAACTTTGGTTCCGTCTTCGTAATGGAACTTGCCTTCACTAGCTAATTGACATACTTTCTTATATGACTTGTGAATATATGTAACTGGTTTATCCTTTTTAGGATTATTGAATAATACTGTACCTGCATCGATCTTTTGCAAGCCTGCAATAGCCTCAAGTAATTCCTTCTGACCACTTCCTGCAATGCCTGCAATGCCAAGAATCTCACCAGAACGTGCCGTGAAAGAAATATGGTCAAGAGTAGCAATACCCTCTTCATTTGTTGAGCATAGATTATCCACAACTAATCTATCAGTCGGATTGTTTGGCTCAGTACGATCAATGTTCAATGTAACTTTCTTACCTACCATGAGTTCAGTAAGTTGGCTTTCAGTAGAATCAGCAGTCTTCACTGTATCAACATACTTACCTTTAAGAAGAACAGTTACATTATCTGAAATCGCTTTAACTTCATTTAGTTTATGAGTAATAATGATAATACTCTTTCCGTCTTCTTTCATCTTACGAAGAACTGAGAAGAGTTTATCGATTTCTTGAGGTGTAAGTACTGCAGTTGGCTCATCCAAAATCAAAATATCTGCACCACGGTACAATACCTTGATGATTTCAACCGTCTGCTTTTCAGATACAGACATCTCATGAACTTTTTTCTTAGGATCTATAATAAAACCATAACGCTCTGCAATAGCTGCTACGGCATCATTTACTTCGTTAATATCATATTTAGCTTTAGTCTCAACACCCAGTACAATGTTTTCACTTGCAGAAAAAACATCAACCAACTTAAAGTGCTGATGTATCATACCAATCTTATAATTGTATGCGTCTTTTGGAGAGTGAATAGTAACTTCTTTTCCATCGATGAAAATCTGACCTTCGTCTGGGAAATAAATACCCGCAATCATATTCATCAATGTTGTCTTACCTGAGCCATTTTCGCCGAGGATGGCTAGGATTTCTCCCTCGTGTAGCTTTAAATCTACTTTTGTATTCGCTTTTATGGACCCAAAGGTTTTAGAAATACCTTTTAATTCAAGTTTTACGTTATTTGTCATAAAACACCTTCTAAGTGAATATTATAATCGTTTTAATAAGTTTGCAAAAAAGTTGAGAAGGCGGAGTTTAGGAACTCCGCCTATCTCTTAATTTATTGAATTAGTATTTTTCGTTAACGAGTTCAATTCCATCGATTCTAAGGTCGAAGTAAGGAGCTGAACGTTTGCCTGTAGCTGATTCATCGAAGTAACCATTTGTGATAACTTCTGTTTCAGGTGTGTAGTCACCGAAATCATCTACGTCTGCGAGATAAGATGAGAGGTGTTCGCCACCAACTGTGAATGTAGCTGTATCAAATACGTGAAGTGTACCAGCTTTGAGAGCGCTGATAACATCAGCAAGTTTTTCAGCTGTGCCAGCAGCAGCAACTTTAGCGTTGATTTCTGACAAGCATACAGAACCTGTTGACATGTTACCTGTCCAGTCTGTATCAATAGCTGCGCCTGTATTTACGCATTTCATGATGTAGAGGAAGTATGGAGCCCAGTCAATCTTTGAAGAGATGATAAATGTATTAGGACCAGCTTCAATTGTAGAACCGTTGTATGAAACGTTTGGAACACCAGCATCTTCACAAGCTGATGGAGCGCCGAGTGAGTCAGCGTGTTGAGAAATTAATACACAACCCATTGACATAAGAGCCTGAGCAGCGTTCTTTTCAGCTGTTTCATCGTACCAAGAACCTGTGAACTGAACTTTCATTGTAGCTGTTGGAACGATTGATTTAACACCAAGATAGAATGATGTATAACCTGAGATAACTTCAGCATATGTGAAAGCGCCTACGTAACCAACAACAGCTTTATCGGCTGTGATTGTACCAGCATCAATCATTTCTTTGAGTTTCATACCAGCAGCAACACCTGCTACGTATCTACCTTCGTAGATTGAAGCGAAAGCGTTGTGGAAGTTTGACAAACCACTTGTATGAGCGTGTGTACCTGTAGCATGGCAGAACTGTACTTCTGGATGCTTCTTAGCAGCTTCCATAAGGAATGATTCGTGACCAAAGCTATCAGCGAAAATGAGTTTACAACCCTTATCTACAAGGTCAAGAGCAGCTTCTTCACAAGCTGAGCTTTCATCAATGTTTGATTTGATGATAACCTGTTCATCTTTAAGACCAGCAGCTTTAGCAGCTCTCTTAACTGATTCGATGAAGTTAAGGTCGTATGTTGATTTTTCATCGTGAAGTGTGATAATACCAATTTTGAAATCGTCTTTAACGTCGAAATCTTTAACGAGTTCGATTTCAGGAAGTGGTGATTTGATTACGTCTTCATCATCAGATGTTGAAGAACCACATGAAGCCATCATAACGCCCATTGCGAGGACCATTGCGAGGGCTAAAACAAGAGCAAGAATTTTTTTCATTGCTTGTTCCTCCAAATTGAAATTAATTGTATTTTTATTTTTTATTTTATTTTCTCAAATCAATTGCTAGTCGTTATCTATTTTCTGAAAACGATAGCGTCATCTGTCATGCTTTCAACAATAGCCAAGGATTCAACTCTTATGCCTTCGCTTCTAAGAGTATCACCACCGTGCTGGAAGCCCTTCTCTATTGCAATAGCACAACCAACTAGTTCTGCTCCTGCAGTTGTTAGTATCTTCTGAACACCCTTTATAGCATTGCCACATGCAAGAAAATCATCACAGAACAAGATTTTGTCACCTTCGTTGATGTAATCTTTAGAAACTGTTGCTACATATGAGTTTTTGTGTGTATATGAATAAATCTCTGCAGTATAAACATCGCCTGAAATATTAGCTGAAGCATGCTTTTTAATAACAACCAAGTCTACGCCCAACTGCTCAGCAACCAATGTTGAAAAAGAAATACCGGAAGCTTCGATTGTAAGCACCTTAGTAATCTTTGTGCCCTCGTACAAGCGAGCAACTTCTTTTGCAGCTTCAACCATGAACTTAATGTCAGTTTGCTGATTTAAAAAGCCACCAACTTTAAGAATTTGACCTGGGAGGATCTTACCATCAGACAATATTTTCTCTTCCATTGCTTTCATAGAAACACCACCATATAAACAAAAATAGACACTCGGAAAAATACGAATGTCTACCACTAAACAAATATAACAAATAAGTGTCAGTAGTCGCATCTTGGCGTGCGGTAGAAACATTCGGGCCATTATATCCGAACCTATACTGAATTAGTAATCACATTATATTAAATTTATGTTACAAAATCAATAATAAATAATAAATTGTTAATTTTTTTCAAATGAAGTATTTATCAACAAAAAATCAAGCTACATTTTGTGCATGTTGCACAATCGAATCGTGTGCATTTTTATGTTTGTTTAAAAATATTTCGTCTATAGCTGCCAAATAATAAGCATAGTGTAAAATAATTGTAGGAGAAATTAAACTCGATTAAGAAGAAAAATCACA
>JAKSVJ010000056.1 GCA_024408015.1 Clostridia bacterium | reverse complement strand
GTCTTGATGAATATATATTTGATATTTCAATTACAGCTAACCGTCCTGACTGTCAGTCAGTTCTTGGTATCGCAAGAGAAGTAGCAGCCGTTCTCAACAAACCATTGAAGATGCCTGCTACAGATTACAAACAGAGCTCATATAAATATGATGGTTTGGACATCACTGTTGAAGCAAAAGATCTTTGTCCACGTTACTTAGGTCATGGTGTTAGAAATATTACACCTGGTGAATCACCAAAGTGGATGAAGAGAAACCTTGCTCTTTGTGGTTTACGTTCAATCAGTAATGTAGTTGATATTACAAACTATGTAATGCTTGAAATTGGTCAGCCAATGCATGCATTTGACATGGAAACACTTGAAAGTAAAAAGATAATTGTTCGTCGTGCAAAGAACGACGAATCAATCACAACTCTTGACGGAAAAGACTTCAAACTCAACGAATCAAATCTCGTTATTTGTGATGGTAGCAAGCCGGTTGCACTCGCGGGTATTATGGGTGGTTTGAATAGTGAAATCACAGATAATACAACACAGCTTTTGTTTGAGTCTGCAAAGTTTATGCGTGATAACATTCGTAAGACATCAAGAGCACTTGGCCAGAGCACAGATGCATCAAGCCATTATGAAAAAGGAATTTCCGAATACACATGTGAACTTGGTATGGCTCGTGCACTTCACCTAATTGATGAACTTGGCTGTGGTGAAATCACATCAAGTGAATTCGATTGCACAGCAGGTGCCCCAAGAGAAGGAAAGAAATTCAAGGCAACATTCAGCGGAATTAATCGTATACTTGGTATAGAAGTTCCTACAAATGCAGTTCTCGATATTCTCAATAGACTTGGATTTGAAGTAAATAGAGACGGAGACACAATGGATGTTGTTGCTCCAAGATATCGTGAAGATATTGAAGTTGGCGAACCAGATCTTGCAGAGGAAGTAATTAGAGAATATGGATACAACCATATTACACCAACATTCCTTGTTGATGCCTCAGTTACTAATGGCGGTTTAACAAATCACCAGAAGAATATTGCAAAAGCTAAACGCACATTGTGTGCTCAGGGCTTTAATGAAGTTTCAACACTCGCATTCTATGCAGATGCAAATCTTGAAGCAATGCACTTTGCTCCAGATTCTGTTGAAATGAATGCAATTCATCTTCTTAACCCTATTTCATCAAACCTTACAACAATGCGTACAACTCTTGCTCCATCAATGCTTACAACTGTTGTTGAAAACATTAAACGTGGAAATAAAGAGGGTAGAGTTTTTGAAGTAGGTAATATCTATATTCCAAAACAGCAACCAGTTACAGAACTTCCATCTGAAATTATGCATATTGGCTTTGCTTCATTTGGTGAAGATGAAGACTTCTTTATGATGAAGGGTGCGGTTGAGAGCTTTGGTGAATCATATGGTCTCAACTTTGAATTTGAACGTGCGACTGATGTAACATATCTCCACCCAGGTATTGCAGCATACATTATTTGTAATGGTGTTAAGATTGGTACATTTGGTAAGATTGCAAATGTTGTAACTCGTGAACTTGATCTTCCAAAAGATAGCAAAGATAGCCAGAAGATTTTCATTGGTGAAATTGACTATGCTAAATTCGAAGAACTAATTCCTTGTTCAATGAGCTACAAACCGATCTCATCATTCCCAGAAGTATCACGTGACCTTTCGCTTGTTGTTGATGAAGCTATGACATATGGCGAAATCGCAACAGAAATCAAGAGAGCATGCAAACAGGTTGTTTCTGTTAATCTATTTGATATTTATAGAGGCAAGCAGATTGGTGAAGGAAAGAAGAGTATGTCATTTAATATTACATTCGCAGCAACAGATAAAGCTCTTGAGCCTGCAGCTGTAGATGCCTTTATTAAGAAGATACTTGGAAACCTTAACTTCAAGCTCAACATTCAAATTCGTTAATTACTAAAAACAAAAGTCGTCAGAGGTATATAAACCTTTGACGATTTTTTGTTTGTTAAATTGTACCATTGATAATGAACAAGGAACGATTACTAGGAATAGATATGTTAAATTCTAATCCAATTGTTGTTTGTTTATACTCTATAGTATTACATTCTCCAGTATAAGGATTAAATGTGCTTAAGCTATCATTTGTGTAGTCTTTTAATACACATGAAAGAGAAACATCATTATAGTTTTGGTTGACGATATAATATGCGTCACCATTATCGTATTTTTTATGAATGTATCCGATGCCTTCAACATGATTCTTAAAATCAATATCAAAATCAACCCCATCAAGTATGTCATTTAGTTTGTCAAGGTTTCCAAATGGTATTGATATAGCGCAACCATTTGAATGAGTCTTCTTTGTGATTTGATTTTGCATTTCGGTTATACCAAATATTTCTTCAACTAATGACACTACAGTTTTGTCATCATTTGTTTTATTTGAGTACTTCGGAAGAATTGATGTTGCAACAACTGTTCCACCGTTTTTAACAAAATCCAACAATACTTTTAGAGTGTTTGGAGAAATAGTGTCTTGACCAGTTAATATAACAATTGAATATTCATTAATATTCTTATTGTTTTTAAGGCAAAGTTTAGAATCCTTTATTTCATAGTCGTATGTCAATCTATCTGGGTGAAGATATGTGTAATCTCTGTTGGCTTTGTAAAAGATATGTTCGCCAACGTCCTGATAATCATTTTCTTTAGTGTATTTTCCACCAGCATAGTATGCATCAATCTCTAAGTTGTCATCTTCAAGGAAGGAATATTGTGAATGTAATCCTTCTATTGGATAGAGTATAGCAACTCTTGATACATGTTTGCCATTTTGAAGCACTGAGCTAACACGAGAAACATACTTGTTGAAAGATGGGAGTATTTTTCCATAGTAAGGATGACGCCATGATAATTCAGGTGCAAATTTCACAACTTTATCATCATACCAAACTGCATGAGGTATTAATTCATTAACACCTTTTGCAAATAGATCATTTGCCTCAGCATACATGAGCTCTTCTGTTAAATCATCCATGGCACCGTAACATTCGCACATAACAAGTGATTTATCCCAGTTGTCAGCTGCACTACTTACAAGCTTATATGCTTTACGCGCTCTTCCTGGTTTGAATATTTGGTCAATTCCAGGAATATCTTGATATCTAAATGATTTTAATATATCATCAGTGATACCACTTGGGTTAACAACTTCTTCTTGGTCTATATGACCTTTTAATGAAATTCCGTGTTTTGTGCACCAATCTTGGATTACTTTTGGGAATCCTTCGGAATATAGGTCGGCTCTTACTGATAACAATTCATTTCTATAAGAGATAGTGTTTTCTCCAACATCCATAAATAGAGCAGGATATAAGAGATTAGGAGAGTATCCTTTTCTCTTAATGAATTCTTCGTTGAAATGAACAGTCCATGTTTTACCGTGCTGAGAATAAAACTGGGGTTCGTCATAGAATGAAGAGTCAATTGTATCACCGAAGTATTCCGGAAAACGTTTATAGAAAGATTCGTGTGTTATTTCAATAAACTTGTTTACTGCTTCAGCATCGAGGTAATTAACCATACCACGAAGACCCTTTATGCAATAAAAGCGCAATAATTTCCAACTTCCGTCTCTGTCCCAAGACACAGTGTTTGTGGTTGAATATTCGTCTGTTACGTCAATTAAAGTGTTTGTGTCTTTATTGAAAGCAACAGCAGACATTAGAATACCATCTTCAGGATATTCAAGAGACCCTTTTAATGGTAGCAAATCCTCTCTCATCTCGAGCCTTTTTGTGATTGCTTCAGGATATCTTTCAGCAAGAAGACCTCCTGCTTTTCCACTTGGAAACCAATATTCATCATATAAGCAAACTTTGAGCCCAAGTTCTTTTGACTCTTTTAATATCCACTCATACATTGTGAAGTATTCTTCACTTAAATACTCAATGTTGGTATCTTTGTACGAAATAACTCCAACGCCACCGTAGCCAATTTCTTTGCATTTTCTAAGAAGTTGACACATGTGTTCTTTATCTGGCTTATTACTTAAAAACAGTAGTGGGCGAGGACGATATTTATCATTAGGTTTTGTGATTGATAACATGTGAAACTCCATTAAAGCACTACTGTAGGTATATCCATCAAATCACCAATCTTTTTGAATAGTCCAGCATTGTGACCTACAGTTAGAGCACAGTGATGTGTTGGTGCTTCTGCAAACCATTTTTCCATATATGTATCAGGATCAAGTTTAAATTTAACTGGTGTTTGAGTGTTTCCAATTGTCATAATTGGTCCATTCGTTGCTTCAGCTTCGCTTATGATAAATTTCAAATTACCATCACGAGTTTGAGTAACATTAAGAGTTGTAATAGGGCCTGGCTTAACTTTAGCTTCAACTGAAATACCAGAACCTTTCTTTCCGTGATATACTTCCATGCCACGAAGAATTGGCTTGCGGTCGGAAATGCGAATATGGAAAGGTCCGTCATGACCAATAAGAATTGTTCCATCTTGATAGTCAGCAACAACAATTTCTGCAAAACTACCACCAACATCGGATAAGTCACCTATTTTCATGGCGAGAGCTGTCTTTAAATCTGCCTCACCAGCACAAGGAATACCTTTTGATGTTAGGATTGAATGACCTACAATAAAGCCACTTTGTAACTCTTCATATGGGTTACCATCAACACTATGATAATAATATGCAAGACCGTTGAGACCCAAAGTAGATATCATCTTTTCTTGAGCAACAGCTACATTTGCAGACCAATCTAGTTGCTCATCTGAAGGTTTACGAACTCTCTTGTCTGATGGAGAATCTTCTGCAATTTCAAACATATTGCAAATTTCATCTCTCTTAGTTTTAATTTCTTCGTCTGTGACCTTTGACAAGAAATCATTCAAGTCACACATTTCAATAATCTTTACACGTATGCCTGCTTGAGATGAAAGCATTGTAAAGTCAGAATACATGTCAAGCATTCCAGAATAGTTGCCACCGAGGAATCCAAACATAGAGCGTGATAACTCTACTTTAACACTAGCGGCTTTAACCCATTCTTCAATTTCTTTCCAAGCACGAATAGCAGCTGGATGATTTGAAGTTTTTTCACAAGACATTGCGATTTCAGGTGTTTCATCTAGCCCAAGTAAACCACTAACAAATCTGAATTTGATACCAGCGCGTTCAAATGCATTGGATATTTCTGGCACAGGACATGCACAACACTGAGCGAGCCATTCACCAGTGTCTGTTTGCTCATAATTGATTCTTGGGGATGGTTGGAGATTTAAAACAACTACAGGTACTTTAACTGCTAAATGTAATGGAAGTACAGAGTCAGATGTAAAGTATGTAGCACTATGGAGAAAAATGATGTCGACTTGATTTGTTGAGAAATACTTAATTGCATCATCAACACTGCTAACGTCATCGATTAACCCGAAATTGCATACTGTTCCGTATTCTCCGATCTTGTTTTCGATGAACTTATTGTAACCAAGAAGTCTATCTTTTAATCCTTGGAATTGTGACCAATATGTGCGAAGACCTGCACTATATAGTCCGATGCGTACGTTTTTCATAAAAATTCCTCCATGTTTCTACTTTAAGTCTTTTAACGGAATTACTGAGAGAACAGCACCACGTATTGTGTGACTTTCTTTTACAGCCGCTGTGTAAATAACGAACAGTTTATCATTAGCTTCATATGCTGCAGGGTAACTCCATTGTTTTCCACTGCCTTCAAGTTTTTCATCCGGACCATCTTGAAGCAGAAAACCTTTATCAAAAAACAAGTCTTTTCCTGAAGTATACAGAAAAGCAAGTTTTTTGCGTTCGTGTGGAAATAGATTTCCAATCCAGTAATGCTGTCCACTTGATAGGGTGCCTGAGTAGATTTTTGAACTGCTTACGGGTATATCGTATAAGATTGGTTTACTCCACATTTCACCATAATCTTCTGAAATGTATAAAATGGGTTTTGGCTCTCTATCTGTGCGGCAAAACATGACAATGTGATTTCCTTGAACTATTGCCGATTGTTCAGGATGAATGTAGTCTTTACCATCAGGAAGACCACCATCTTCTTGAACTTTTACAACTCTCCAATCGGCATCAATCTTGCCACTGTCAGAAATAAGCACAGCGGGCGTGACAGGGAAGCCATCAAGTTCAGCAAGTCTTCCAGGAAGCATTAATTTTCCATTGTCCAAAGCATATACGTTAGTGTTTAGTTTAAATGGAATTGGACGAGACCACAAAAATTCAAATGTGTCGTTTTCTTCATCATAAATGTACAAGTCAAGAGCGTGTATATGGTCTGGCTCAATGTACATTTCGTTAATAAGCATGTACAAATGTCCATCACATATTCCAAAAACAGGAGGGCAATATAAGATTTGCTTTGTGTTATCAATTACAAGTAATTTTTTATCAACAAATGTTTTTCCTTCATCCATTGAATATGTCCAAAAGATTGGTGTTGCACCAATTAATTCTTTCTCTTCATTTTGGTACCAGGCGGCAAAGAGCTTTCCTTTAAACTCAATGCAAGCGGCTTCGTGTAGAAATGAAAACGAATCATCTGGCATACATACTGGGTAGCAAGATAAATTATTGTTCTTTTTTAGACTTAAAAAGTCTAAAGATGAAAGTTTGCATTTTATATACACTGGTGGGTTATTATTGTCCATGTTATACCTCGACTAGTGAATGTTACAAACCCATTATATCAAAAAGTTTTTAAATTACAAACACAATATTGAAAAAACAGCCTTTGTTAAGTATACTTGAGATTAGAGCAAGAAAGGAGAATTTGAAAAATATGAAAGTTATATTAGTTGCCATGAATGGTTCATATTCTCACACGAATCTTGCAGTTCGTTGTCTTAGGCCAGGTCTTGAAAAAAGTGGATATGATGTACAATTAGCTGAGTATCAATTAAGAGATAGAACAGGCCACGTTCTAAATGACCTATATCAATTAGACGGAGATATATATGGTTTCTCAGTATACATCTGGAATCTTGATATCGTGACAGAGTTATCTCGAGAATTAAAGAAGATAAAACCAAACATTCATATCATTTGGGGTGGACCTGAAGTATCATTTGAAACAGAACGTTTTGAAAGTTATGACTATATAGATAATATTATCACAGGTGAAGGTGAGATTTCGATTGTTAATGTTTGTAACGCAATAAAAAACGGGCAACCACTTTCAAAAGTCGTAATAGGACAGCCATCAAGTGAAGTTATGAAAGATGAGGGCATTCTATATAGAGAAGGTGAAAACTCAAGTTCAAGACTATTCTATTATGAATCATCAAGAGGATGCCCTTTTAAATGTGCCTACTGTCTGGCATCGGTTTGCGGAAAAGTTCGAGGTTTGAGCGTTGAAAGAGTAAAAAAAGATATCGACTTTTTCTTAACTCACGAAATAAGGCAGGTTAAATTTG
>JAKSVJ010000055.1 GCA_024408015.1 Clostridia bacterium | reverse complement strand
TCTGTTAAATTGTCTTCGAAATAAACTAAACAAGCATCATCTTTTGTTGTAGTGGTTGAACCATAATATGAATAATTAGGTGTTGTATCACCAGCAAAATAGTAATCAGTTGATGACATATTAAATGACATTAAATAACCAGTGTCATTTTTGTATGGCCAAGTAGCAGGGGTAGGTTCACTGTAAACAGTGACATTACATGTTACAGATTTTGTTCCACATGTTGCAGCAATAACTGCATTACCAGCACTAATACCTGTAATAACAGCATTCTTGTTGTTAGTACCGCTAGCAGAAACTGTAGCAACACCTGTATTTGATGATTTCCAGGTAACATTACCTGTTGAAGTAGCAACTAAACTACCAGTTGAGCCAACATTTATAGATAGAGATGATTTATCTAAAGAAATTGAATCAGTTGGAGTAGGTGTAGTTCCGCCTTCTTGTGTAGTTACAGTAATGGATTCACAATAAGAAGCAGAAGAACCTGCTGACACCTTAAAGTATTTGTAGCCAGTTAAATCATAGACATTATCTACTCCTGAGATAGCAGTAGATATAGAGGACATGGTGGTTCCACCAGCAACACTTAATGTACCACCGGAAGGATTGCTAATAGTGATACTCTTAAGGTCAAGCGCTTCAGCACTATATAAATAACCAACACCTTTTTTGAATTGCAACTTACCACTATTTGAGTAGTGAGCGCAGTTATTTGTGTAGAATTTGATACCACTTGCAGCAGTGTGAAGTGTATCAGTTGTCTCGTAAGCTGTTGCTAAATCGCTAGCAAGAATTTGTCCACCTTCATATGACTCGTCATCACCATCTGTGTCAGTATCAACTAATGTACCGTATTCACCAGTTGTCCAAACACTAACTCCATGTGTTCCAGAAAGTGTTCCATATGTAGCGGTGATATTTACATATTGTCCACTAGCAGAACCGGCAACACCAGTTACCTTACCAGTTTGGTCAACAGTAGCAAAGCTACTATTTGCGGATGTCCAAGTGACTAAGTTAGTGATATCAGCAGTTGATGAATCACTATAAGTAGCAGTAGCTTTTAATGTAATATAACGTCCTTCAGAGACGTAATAATTTGAACTGTCAGTAGATGTGACAGTAATTTTAGTCATTGTTCTTGTATCAGTAGCAGCATTTCCACAAATGCGTTTTGTTGCGTCATTTGTGTTACCCCAGATCTTACAAGCATATTCAGGGTGATCAACAAATGGATTTCTATTTCCTTGAAGATATTCAGCGCCTTCATTTCTATTTAATTCACGTGAATTAACAGGATTTTCAAGATTCCATTTGAGCATATCTGAAAGTTTGCCCATAGTGCATCCGCTTTCAGAAGATACAGTTGCGCTATCAGCGAGTTTTAGATCGTTATCAGCGACCATGCAGTAGAAAATGATGCGAGCGCATTCTCCACGAATACTCTTACCGTTATAGCAATTAGATTCTCCAAAAGCAGTAACAGGGTCCCAACCATTAGAAGAATGGGCCATTCCTTCGACATAGAAAGAGTTACCACGGTTGCTATTTTCAGAAGAAATAGTTGGTCTTGGCATGTGAATATCGCTATCAACATATGGTGAACTGACTGAACCGCCAGAACCTCCACCATGAGAATTAGGCCAGACGTGTTCTCTGTTCCAACTTGTTGTAGATGCACCAGAATAGAAACTCAAAATCTTTGTTCCGTATTTTTGGCCTTTACTATCAGTTTGAACAGTAGAAGGATCATAATCTGTATATGCAAAAGCTCCACTAGGAGATGTACCCATTGCTGAATAACCAACTAATGTTCTACGCTTTGAATTATTTAATGTTTGTAAAGAACTTAATAAAGTAGTGCCAGTGGCAGTTGAACTAATTCCATTATAGTATGTTGCTCCATCACCATTAGTGTATGTTGTGCTTGGAGAATAGGCTTTAGCTTCAAGAGTATTATTTGTTGAAGCGACTGTGCCTAATGCACCGAATGTTATTGCTGTTAATAATGTAATTCCAGCAATTTTGATTTTGTTATTAAGTTTCATTTTTATACCTACTAAAAAGAAGTGATTTTAAATATTATAATTTAAACATTCCAAAAATGATAATACAAAAATAAAAGAGCCATTCTTTTAAGGAATGACTCATATTTTTAATGTTGTTTTTTCTTTCTAAATAACACCAGGGTTATACCAATTATTGCAAGTAACGTTAGGATAATTGAGGAAGAAATAATCGATCCTTTGCAACCCTTTTTATTACTAGGTGGAGTATCCTCACCAGGCTTATCTGGTTCAGTAGGAATAACCGGTTTCTCTGTTACATTCAATTTTACTGAACCAGTTCTTTCTTGGAACGTTGCAGTGATTGTTACTTCATCACAAATACCAACACCAAGAACAGTCCCATCATTTGCAACGATAGCATAGCTATCATTTGATGATTTCCAGATAGCAGAGTTTGTAACATCAACCTCGGTATTATCGCTATATTTCGCTATTGCAGTTAATTGAATTTCTCTATTTACTTGAACAGAAGTTTTTGCTGTTGAAACAACAACTGATGTAAGAGTTTTTGAAGGTGTAATAGAACCTGAGCAAAGTGCTCTAGTTGCGTCATTTGTATTACCCCAAATCTTACAAGCATATGATGGTTCATCAACAAATGGATTTCTATTCCCTTGTAAAGAATATACAGTGTTATTTCTATAAACATCTCTATTTGTGACAGGGTGTTCTAAATGCCATTTAAGCATCAATTCAACACTTTTAGCAATTTCGGTCATTCTATATGAATACATAACGGTTCCATACATTACAGATCTTGCAATTTCACCCTTAGCTTCATCACAAGGTTCGAAGTAACCACCTGAAGAATAACAATCAGTTTTGTGATCAAACACTACAACTCTATTTGATTCATCATGGCTAAGTTCTGCATACGCATCATTATTTCTAATTCCGTTGATTTTTCCTTCGCAAGCAAAAATATTGTGATTATCATCGGCCGAATTAGGATATTTTGTTTGAGTCCAAATATGTTCTCTATTCCATGTATCCCATGAATAAGAACCGCCTACATGAGCATTTTTCTTAATATTGTGTCTAGTGTAGACAGAAATAATAGAAGATGAATCATTTTCAGCTTCATCAGCTGCTTCATATCTACTCCAGTTATAAGATTTAGAATTCCATTTATTAATAGAAAGAAGTTCAGCTTGAAGAGCAGAACCTTCTTTGCCTACACAACTTGAATAATAATTTGCAGGAGCGGTGCTTGTTTGGTTTCCGCTCCACGCATTAGCTTCTTTATATTCGTATCTTACACCAAATGTAATTCCGCCAATCGCAACTACTGATGCAAGAAGCATTGATAATCTTGTAATAAATGATGATTTTTTCATAAATTAATTCCCACTTTAAGATGACAAACATATTTTCCTATAAATAGGACATGAACTCAACAGCAAAATATTTTGAGTTTCCAAAGAGATATAATTATTTGATATAATTATTCATAAGGAGCAATTCTTTTATGAAAAAATACATCTTAGCAATCGACCAAGGAACAACATCTTCAAGAGCTATTTTATTTGACCATAACGGCCGCTATACATATAGTGCACAGCGTGAAGTTAAATGCATATTTCCTCATGAAGGTTGGGTAGAAGAAGACCCAATTGAATTATGGGTATCAGTTGTTGATGTTGTTAATGAAGTTTTAATTAAGGCTAATGCCACATGGGATGATGTTGATTCTATTGGTTTGACTAACCAAAGAGAAACTTCAATCGTTTGGGATAAAAAAACAGGAAAACCAATTTATAACGCTGTTGTATGGCAATCTCGCCAATCAACCGATATTTGTGAATCCCTTGAATGTAAGAAAGAATTCCTTCATGAAAGAACTGGTTTATTAATAAACCCATATTTCTCAGCAAGTAAAATTAGATGGATTCTTGATAATGTAGAAGGTGCTCAAGAAAGAGCAGAAAAAGGTGAACTTCTTTTTGGTACAGTCGATACTTGGCTTATCTATAAGATGACAAAAGGAAAAGTACACGCTACCGATTCAACAAATGCTTCAAGAACACTTTTATATAACATATTTGATTTAAAATGGGATCCTGAATTATGTAAAATCTTCAATATCCCAATGTCAATGCTTCCGGAAGTTAAGTATTCAGTTGACGATTATGGAGCAGCCTCTTTCTTTACAAAAGAAGTGCACATTTATGGTGTAGCTGGTGACCAACAAGCTTCACTTTTTGGACATACATGTTTTAAACCTGGTGATAGTAAAAATACCTATGGAACAGGTTGTTTTATGTTAATGAACATTGGTGAAAAACCAATCCTTTCATCAAAAGGTCTTTTAACAACAATCGCATGGTCATCAAAACTTGGTATTAAATATGCTTTGGAAGGTTCTGTCTTTGTAGGTGGATCCGCGGTTCAATGGTTAAGAGATGGACTCAAGATTGTTAAAGATGCACCTGATAGTGAAAGTGTAGCAGGAAAGTGCGATGACACTGATGGAGTTTATCTTGTCCCAGCCTTTGTTGGACTTGGTACACCGTATTGGGATGATGAAGTTAGAGGAGCGGTTTTTGGCATTACTCGCGCTACAACAAAATACCAATTAGTAAGAGCTACTCTCGAAGGAATCGCCTACCAAGTAAAAGACGTATTTGATGTCATGAAAGAAGAATCAAATATTGATATTGAATCTCTCCAAGTTGATGGTGGCGCTACAGCAAATAATATCTTAATGCAATTCCAAAGTGATATTTGCCGCATTGAAATCAAAAAACCTCAAGTAGTGGAAACAACCGCTTTAGGCGTAGCCTACTTTGCTGGTTTAAAATCTGGTTACTTTAAAAATATTGAAGAAATTGTTGCAACTCACGACTATCAAGCGCAATATAAACCACAAATGGATGAAGCTAAGGCTATCCAAAAATGTAAAGGATGGGCAATCGCCGTATCAGCGGCACGTGCCTTTAAAAACAATAAATAATGGAACAATTTACACAACAAATTTCACGTGAACAATTTGAAAATATCCTTAAAGGTATTGGATGTTCTCCAAAGATCAATAAAGATATTCTTTTTGACTTGTTTGAAAACGCAATTGTTGGAGCAAATACCCTTTCTGAATCAAATCTTTTAGGAAAATATATTCCAGTTAACCCAGTTATTTTAGCCTTATATCTCCATAATGAATATTTATTCTATTTAGATGTTAATAGAGTAACTAACGAAGACATTGAGGATGATGAAATCCAATTAGGCAAAATAGTCTCTTTAGCGTTGGATAAATATATCACAAACGAACACCTTAATTTTTCTAATGAAAGTAAGGTATCTAGATTTAACCCACAAATATCTTCATTAAATACATACATCAATTTCCTTTTAGGAGTATTGAAAAAATATAAAGAAGCACATCCAAAAAACGATATAGTTCCAGATATCATGAATAAGGGTATTAAGATGGAAAAAGCCATTCTTGAATTGATTGTTGATGGTTTTGAAACAGAAGCATTCTCAACCTGGAGAACACTTCATGAAACTGAATGCATTCTTTCGTTATTAATGAAGAATGGCGCTAAGACTATCGAATCATATTTAACTCATATGAAGTACGCGATGGCGTTCCGTGGGGTAATTCCAAATAAGGAAGAAGTTGATGCTATATTTGTTGAGATAAAAGCTAGAATGGCAGAACTTAGTCTTAAATCAAAAGATATGAAGAAGTTCATTGAATATGGTTGGTTAACCTCTGTTCCAGGATTCCTTGAAATGGAAAACTATAAATTTAACTTTAGAGATGGAGTAGAGAAACTAGCGGGTTTAGAAACCTATTCAAAAACTTACGAACTTGCAAGTGAAATTGCCCATAGTTCTCCATTATTAATTTATTCACAATCACAATATTTCTATCATTTAACGATGATAAATCTTATTGAAACATTCTTTAGATTCGAAGAAATGTTCCTTCATTTCTACAAAGTTTCAGCTTCAGAAGATGACTTCAATCGTTATCTTGAGATGAGAAAAGTGTATATTCAACAAATTAGAATTATATACACTATCGAAGCAACAATTCTTAGAAATTCATACGCAAGAAAAACTAAAACTGAATAAGAAAAAAGTCTGGCTAGAAAGTCAGACTTTTTAAGTTATTAATCAGCGTAGCAACTACCACCAATGAATTCTCTGATAAGAGAATTGCATGGTACCCATTCATCAGGCATATCATCAAAGTATTTAAGCATACGCATGAGACGTTCTGCGACTGGGAAATAAGCTGAGTGTCTATCAATTTCCTTTAATGCTGGAAGAGCATATTTTTTCATAACGCAAAGTTCATAAGAAAGCATTGAGTTATATACATAGTCAGCGCCTTCTTGAGTGTCATAAATCCATTGGAATTCTCCACGTCTTACGCTTGGCCACATACTCATTGTTTCAATAGCAGAAGAGTTGCGGAAGTTTTTATCTCTAACAATTCTTCTTAATAAACGTAAATCGGTGATAGAAACAGGACTTGTGTTATCAAGATTAATTTGTGCTTGTGGTGCGATGAAGATTTTATATTTTTGATGCTTTGGAATTAACGCAGTCATACGTTCATTTAAAGCGTGAATACCTTCAATAATGATTGGTTGATCTTCATTAATCTTAAATGTTCTACCTGGGACACGTTTACCTGTTTTGAAATCAAACTTTGGTAATTGAACTTCTTCGCCAGAAATTAAATCGAGCATATTTTGGTTAAATAAATCAATATCGAGAGCATCAATAGATTCTAAATCAGGCTTTCCATCAGGACCGATAGGGCACTTACTTCTTTCAAGATAATAATCATCAAGAGAAATACGGATTGGTTGAATACCACGAGATAATAATTCAATTCTTAATCTATTAGCAAAAGTGGTTTTACCACTTGATGATGGACCAGCGATACAAATAAGACGGATATTTGAAATATCAGATTCAATATTTTCACCTAATTCACAAAGCATTCTGTTATGACGAGCTTCGCATAATTGAATGAAATCAATAATACCATCATTATTAATGTGTTCATTAATTCCTGCAATTGTATCTGCACCAGTAATTTGTGCCCATTCATGTGATTCTTTTAAGACCTTACCAAATGTTGGAGCGTCTTTAAATCTAGGGATTTGACCATTGCATTCAGAACGTGGATATTGAATGATTAAGCCTGGTGAATAAAATAAAATTTTATAATCTTTAAGATATCCAGTAGAAGGCACCATGCGAGAGTTCATATAGTTGAAGTAACCTTCGCATTCATATAAGTGAACAGTTTCTTCTGGACGATATTTTAAGATAGCAATTTTATCTTCTAATCCATGCTTACGATAGACCTCTTCAGCATCTCCTTTTTCAACTTTGTTACGACTGAATTTATAATCAGCCTTAACAATACGAGCAACTTCTTCATTGATTGCTTTAACCATATG
>JAKSVJ010000054.1 GCA_024408015.1 Clostridia bacterium | reverse complement strand
TCTTACATTATTATAAATAGCTTCTTTTAATGCTTCTTTAATTAACTCTTCGGCTGCTTTAAGCATACAATAAAGGCCGCCTTTAGTGTCAAGTGTACCTCTACCATATAATCTTTCATTTTCAATCTCTGCTTGAAATGGTGGATGTTTCCATTCACCTTCAGCTGAAACAACATCATAATGATTCATGAGTAATATTGGTTCAAGTGATGAGTCATTTCCCTTCCATTTCATCAACAGGTTTCCGTCAGCGTTAGCCACTGATACAGCTCCAAAGAAATTAGGGAAGAGTTCTCTCATTACTTCATAACACTTTTCATACTTTTCAGAATGTGAAACGCCAATCTCTGATATTGTCTCACAATCTATTATTTTCTTTAGCTCTAATGCTAATTCATTATTATCTAACATATTGGTTCCTTACTCTAATTTTTCTTTAACTTGTTCAAGATATTCTCTTATTGGTAGGTGTTGTGGACAAGCTTGCTCACATTTTCCACATTTAATACATTCACTTGCTTTTCCATATCCTGCAAATGCAGCATTTCTATAGTACACCTTTTGGCTCGAAAAATCTCCGGTATTTCTCATAATGCTATTGTACATACCAAAATATTTATTAATCGGAATATTCTTAGGACAACCATGTGTACAATATTCACAATTGGTGCATTTGATCGCAGTCTTATCATTTATTATTTTTGTCACTTCATCTATGAGTTTTAACTCATTTGAATCAAGAGGTCTAAAATTCTCAAACACTTCACAGTTCTCGTCAATTTGAGACATATCATTCATGCCTGACAAAACTTTAATAACACCTTTTTGCATGGCAGAAAATCTAAGTGCCCAGCTTACAATACTTTGATTAGGATATCTATTTTTCATCAAAGAAACTACTTCGCTTGGAACATTTATAAGGGTACCACCTTTGCAAGGTTCCATTACAATAACTGGTAAA
Organism: Clostridia bacterium; assembly: GCA_024408015.1. Lineage (GTDB taxonomy): Bacteria > Bacillota > Clostridia > Oscillospirales > CAG-272 > RGIG6816. The sequence continues at coordinate 6,541 of JAKSVJ010000054.1, read as the reverse complement.
TTATATCTATTGGCTATTGCTAAACACTCTCTTCCACGAACATTTATTTGGTCAAAATCAACATAATTAATTTGAAGTTGAACAAAATCAAAAATGTCACTGTGTTTTTCCAATATTTGCTCTAGCAATTCTGGAGTATCATGAAAAGACATTCCTAATTTTTTAATATATCCTTGTTCTTTCTTGCGCTTTACAAAATCAAATGCTTTATATTTTTCACACTTGTCATAGACATTAAAGCCCATATTATGAAGAAGATAATAATCGAAAAATTCAACGCCTAGGTTTGTTAGTTGCTCTTGAAATTTTGTTTCAAGGTCTGCTTCATCTTTAAAATCGCGCAATGGCATTTTTGTTGCGATTTCAAACTTATCTCTCGGATATCTGTCAACAAGGCATTTCTTTACAGCTTTTTCGCATTGATATTTATGATAAGTGTATGCAGTGTCAAAGTAACTAAATCCTCGCTCGATAAATCTATCAAACAATGCCTTTATTTTTTCGTAGTCAAAGCTTGTCGAATCATTCTTGTCAAGTATAGGCAATCTCATAGTGCCAAAACCAAACAAATCTCGTCTATCCATTTTCTTCCCCGATTTCTATGTATATTAATTCAGTTGGATTACCGATTCTTGGTAACATTACGGTATTGGTAAGTCCAGCACTCAAAATCATGTTGCCGTATTGACCTTTTGTATATTTCGGAAACAACCCTTGCCCAGGGGCAAATATACCATGATTAAAAATTATCCATTGTCCACCATGAGCATGGCCCGATAATACTAACTCGACTTTGCTAGGTACATTAGATATATACTCCGGATGATGGTTTAATAAGATGTGATATCCCTCTTCGTTAACATAATCATTAAGCCATTGGATTTCGGGTATGTCATCCTTTATGTGGTGTATGCCGCAACGTTGTGCTGACTTTTGACCGCCAATCACAAATTCTCCAAAGTGAACAAATTCATTGTCTAAAAATGTTACTCCGAGTGATCTTATTGCTTTAATGTCGTTTTCATCAAAAACCCACTCGTGATTTCCTCTTGAGTAAAACACCGGGGAAATTGATACAAGTTTCCGTAAAGTATCTAGCGTGTTGTGATTCTTTTTAGAATCAATTTTGTGTGATGTCAAATCACCCGGAATAAAAATAACATCTGGTTTTAATTCTTTTATTTTTTCAATAACATTGCTAGCCTCACGGTCGTGAAGATCAGCAACAACTACTGTTCTTAAATTTGGGCCATTTAAATTATACTTGGTTAATTTCAAAGCTAATCTCCATTTCCTAAAAGTTGTACGTGCTAACAATTGGTTTCAATATACATATTTAGATATTTAAATGTGTCGCTCACGAAAAAGGGAGATATACTCTCCCTGTTGCTAAATTATTTCCAAAGTCCTGGTTTATATTGTCCTGCATCTACCAAAGCTTTAATGCTGCTAACAACCATTGGTTTATCTTCTTTATATGTCATACCATACCAAATGGCTGTAGTTGTTAACATATCAAGTGTTGCTTCTCCAGCATTAACTTTGTCAGATACAACCGTAGGTATCAAGTATTCACATTTAAGCATGTTATCCTTATTCTCGTCAAGGAATGCTGGCATACCATTAACAACTGTGTCAACCAAATCTTTTGTGAACACAAACATATTCATTGATACTGGTGTTGTTTCTGGGATAATCATTTCAGGGATTTTTGTATCAAGAGGAGTTGCTACAATTTCACCTTTTGCGTTTCTTTCTATGCTAGATTCAATCAACTTGTCAAATGTGCCATCTGGTTTTGCGAAGCATACACCACGTTTAACACTTCCGTTTTCAGCCATGGTGTTTGCAACGTTATATAAAACATTTGCATATTTGCCTTGTGTTCCATTTGGAATGCTCTTGATAAAATCTGCAGCCACTCTGAAAGATTCTTTTCCATAGAAATCATCGGCATTTATTATTATGAAGTTGTCTGTAATCTGATCTCTTGCCGCCATGATAGCATGTGCTGTTCCCCATGGTTTTGTTCTATCCTTAGGACATGTATATCCCGATGGTACATCTTCAGTTTTTTGGAAGGCGTACTTGACCTTGATTTTGTTCTCGATTCTTTTTCCTATTGTATTTCTAAAATCATCATAGTTTTCTTCTTTGATGATAAATATAGCTGTGTCAAATCCTGCCTCAATGGCATCGTATATTGAATAGTCAATAATAAAATTTCCGTATTCATCGATAGGCTCAATCTGCTTGAGACCACCGAATCTACTTCCCATACCTGCTGCCAAAATAACTAATTCCATAGTATCCTCCAAATGTCTTATTTGCCAGGGTTTGATTATTGTAACATTTTGTTGTTTAGTCAATGGGGTCACATTTGTCAATTATTTTCACATAACTGCTAATCATTCCATCGTTGAGTTTGTTTCCTAGTTTCCTCTTGATTTTTTTGTTTCTCATGACAAAACCGGCGCCATACATAGCTAATGAAAAGCCAATCTGTTTTTGAGGAAAATCATATTGATGATGCTTTTTGAAGAACTTATGGTCTGCGCTTGTCATACCTCTCATCAAGTATATTAAGTCTCTAAAAATCTTAAATCCACCTACTCCAAGGAAGTTTTGCGGCTCAAGATAATTGTTATCTAAAGCATAATCCATATTCTTTGCCAATTTGTCAATCTCGGCATCTGGATTCGAAGAATTATCCACTATTCCAGTAAGATAGTTTCCTCCTACTCCACTCTTTCCTTCTAGTACCATTTTAAGATTTGTTTCTTTATTTATGTTGCCACTTACAATAAATCCAATGGGCTTGCCCATTGTTACAGTTCGGTGACCATTACAAAATTGTCTATCATCATACATTTTAAATCTAGGGCCCATTGAGTGATCTTTTATTGAAAATGCATATACTATGGCATCACAGACTTGAATTTCATTTCTCAAGAAATCTTCGAAACCATCTTTGTACACACACTTGCCATCACCGATACATTCCATGCATCCAAGACATCCACCACTAAATTTGAAATCTTCAATGTTATAAAAGATAACCTTGTTTTGCGATTTCGAAGTGAATCTTAAAACCATTTCTGCCAATGGTTTGTCTCCCGGTTTTATATCAGCAACAATCGCTATTGTTTTATTGCCACATTTTTCGCTTTGCTCGCATGGCGTAACTTGGACTGGCTCAAAATCGTATGCTACGATATCTTTGCTTGCATATATTTTATTATCATAACACCAAACAAGATGCTTAAAGAAGTCTCTTGCTTCCTTCTCGCCTTTTTTGGATGTTAAATCAGACATATCTGCGCTCAATCCCTTAATATATTCAAAGCCCAAATCATATAGATTTGCTTCAAGGTATCTATGAGCGGTCACATCATAAAAATGCTTTGATGTGCTAATTTGGGTGGCCACTTTGCCTTCGAAAGTAGCACCACTTTCTTTAAGAAGTTCAATAAATCTGTGTAGTTGGCTCGGACACATAAACGTGTAAACAGGATATGAAAAAACAATAATGTCTGCATTGTTAATTTGTTCAATTGCTTCATCAATGTGATTTTCATAGTATCTAATTTTTTGTCCAACATCGATATATTGAAATTCTGATTTTGAGTATAATTTTTCAAAATACTTCGCTGTTTGAACAGTGATTGAATATTTGCCTTTTGGACTCGCATTCACAACTAAAACTTTCATTGTCATAATCTCCCAGGTGTCATTTTTAGTTATTTTAATTTTACTACAATGCGAACTTGTTTTCCACACATTTTTACAGTTCGTTGTTGCAACTTAAGGCACAATGTACTAAAATAGCATTACTAATTAACTATATTGGAGTGTTATATGTTAAAAACAAAACTCGTTTCTTCTCTTGAGAAAGTAATGATTCAAAACGATTTGTCTTCATACCATGAATTGAAAAAAATCTCAGCATTGAAAGGTGAAAGAATTAGCTTCCAATTGCTTTTATATATAGAAGAATATACTTACTCGAATTTCGTTCAATTTCTCCCCAAGGTTGAAGGAGAATTGGCTGATCTTGTCAGTGTAAGACAAGTCGAATATGTTCCTGTAACATACCCTTCCTATGGTCCAGAGAGAGCTGATAGCGATGTTGTTTCGTCCGAGCCAGGTTTGTATCCAGACCCTCTTATGCCACTCCAGTTCCACGGAAAAATAAGACTACGTGGAAAAGCTTTGCGTTCCTTGTGGTTTACTATGGATATCCCTGAAGATGCAAAAGCTGGCACCAGCAAATTGGACGTTATGGTTATTGATGATAATGGAACGAGATATGTTCAAACACTTAAAATCGACATTATTAATGCAATTCTACCTAAGCAAGAAACAATTGTAACACAATGGTTCCATGTTGACAGTTTGGCCGAGTACTATCGTGTGCCTGTATACTCAGATGAACACTTTGAAATAATTAAAAACTATATTTCTTGTGCGGTAAAAAATGGTATTAATCTATTATTAACACCTGTGTTTACACCGCCTCTAGACACCGAAATCGGTGGTGAAAGGTTAACATGCCAACTTGTTAAGGTTAAAGATAAGAATGGCAAATATTCATTTAAATATGATTTGCTCGATAAATATATAAATATCGCTTTAGATTGTGGAATTGAATATTTTGAAATATCACACTTATTCACACAATGGGGAGCCGCTCATTCGCCAAAAGTTATAGCTACTGTCGATGGTGTTGAAAAGAAAATATTTGGTTGGGATACTGATGCAACAAGTGACGAATATGTGACATTTATTCGCGCTTTCATCAAAAGTTTCTTGGCCCACATGAAAAAACGTGGACTAGATAAGAAATGCTTCTTCCACATCTCAGATGAGCCAAATGAAAAACAACTCGAGTCTTACAACGCTGCTAGAAACTCTATAATTGATCTTTTAAAAGACTATACAATTATGGATGCTTTATCCGATTTTGAGTTCTTTAGTAAGGGTGTTGTATCAACACCAATCCCCGCCTCTAATAGAATAGAACCATTCTTGAAGGCAAATGTTCCAAATCTATGGGTATATTATTGTTGCGGTCAATGCGACAAAGTATCAAATAGATTGATTAACATGCATTCTTGGAGAACACGTAGCATAGGCATGCAAATGTTTAAATATGACATTGTTGGCTTCTTACAATGGGGATTCAACTTCTATAGAAGTATGCACTCAGTTCATGCAATAAACCCTTGGAACGAATTGTCAGGCAACTATTGGGTTCCTGCTGGTGACCCACTCTCTGTCTACCCAGCTGAGGACGGAACTGCAATTGATTCTTTGAGAATTGAAGTGTTTTACGATGCTCTACAAGACATTAGAGCAATGAAACTAGCTTCAAGTCTTGTTGGCAAAGAGAAAGTGCTAAAAAAGATTGAAAAAGAATTTGGACGTTCAATCGAATTTTATGAATGCGCTAAATGTGCAGATGATATTCTAAAAGTTCGTGAAGTTGTAAATGCAATCATTAAGAAACACACAACAATATCGGAGTAACTATGGATAATAAAATTAATACATTATCTGGAAATTGGTCTTTATATTATGAGGAGAACTCTAAGTGCGCCAATTTCGCCTATGATATATCTTCAATAGATGATCTTAATAAACAAGGTTTTAAGAATTTAAATTGTACAGTTCCGGGAAACTTTGTATTGGATTTGTTTAAAAACGGATTAATTCCTGATCCATTTTGGGGAGATAATGCTATAAAGCTTCAATACCTTGAAACAATGCACGTTTGGTATAGTTCAAAATTTGAAATAAATACAGTCGATAGCTATTTGTTCTTTGGCGGACTAGATACAATTTGCGATATATATATCGATGGCAAATTTGTACTACATGCTGATAACATGTTCACCCCATTCAAGACTCCGGTTTTGGAAATGGGAAAACATGAAATTGTTATCCACTTCATACCACCTGTAATTGAAGCCAAAAAACATACTATTCCAGCTGCATCTAATGCATTGTGGTACAACTACCAATCAATGTATATTAGAAAATCAGCCCATTCTTTTGGATGGGATATTCTTCCTAGAATTATTTCATGTGGCGTTTGGAAGCCGATTGATATAATGCAAAAAAAGCAAGATAGCATCAACGATGTTTTTGTCTACACTTTATACACAAAGCCAACAGAAAAAATAGCTAAAATCAGAATGTTCTTTGATGTAACAACATCAGACGACTTAATCCAAAACTATAGAATTAGATTCTCCGGTAATTGTGGCGACAGTTCATTCTGTGACGAAATGACTATTTGGGGAAATCAATATAGCAGAATGGCATTTGAAATAAAAAACGCTAAATTGTGGTGGCCAAGGGGATATGGGGAACAAAATCTATATCAATGCAAAGCCGAACTTATAAAAGATGGGACTGTTCTCGATACATACAACATAACAATTGGATTACGAACAATTGAGCTTGATAGAACAGATAGTGTCAAGGACAGCTTTGGACAATTCTTGTTTAAAATCAATGGTGAACCAATCTTTTGGAG
>JAKSVJ010000053.1 GCA_024408015.1 Clostridia bacterium | reverse complement strand
AATATACTTTTAAACCATCTTCGTATGATACATGTTCAATCTTAACACCAAAGTCTGGAATTTGCTTATCTTCAAATATTACCTTGTTAACATATGACTTCTGCTCAACAGTAAATTTGATATTGTCTTCAACCATTTCATAATGACCATACTTCTTTTCAAGTTCGTCCATTATTTCACTTGGAGATTCATCAAGAACTGATATCATCTCAACAAATAGTGAAGCTGCATAAATTGAATCTTTACCATGAATATGACCACGAACTGTAAGACCACCTGATGATTCTCCACCAAGTACAGCATCAACCTCATCAATCTTTGATGAAATATATTTAAATCCTACTGGAACTTCGTAGCATTCTTCACCGAGTCCGTGTGCCACAGCATCGAGCATGTGAGTTGTTGCAAGATTTCTAACAACAGGTCCATTCCAACCCTTAATCTCATGTAAATACCAATAAAGCATTACAAGTATTTCATTAGCTGAAAGATATCTGCCATTCTTGTCAATGATACCAAGTCTATCTCCGTCCCCATCAAGAGCAATACCTAGTTCATATCCGCCCTCAACCACTTTTTCTGCTAATTCTTCAAGCCCCTTACTAGATGGAGCTGGGAGACGACCACCAAAGAGTGTATCTTGAGTATTATGAATCATATCAACAGTACATCTTGCTGTATTTAAGATTACCTGTAGTGGATATGTACCAGAGCCAAACATTGGGTCAAAAAGAATTCTTGGTCCATGTTCTCTTATAGCCTTAACATTAAGTACATTCAATATATCATCAAGAAAATCATTAAATGGGTTCTTTAATACTTTTATAAGTCCATCATCTTTAGCTTTTGTATATTCAATGTACTCACCAATAGTACTCTTTTCAATCAAAGCTTCAAGCTTGTCTGTTGTTTCAACAGAAGCATCTCTACCATCTTCAACTATAAGCTTAATGCCATTGTATTTAGCTGGGTTATGGCTAGCTGTTATCTCTACACCGTAATACAACTTTTGTTTTAAAACTGTGTGCATTACAAGTGGTGTTGGAGACGAACGGTTCATAATCCAAGCTTCAAATCCATTTGAAACAAATACTTCAGCCATCCATTTAGCTGCATCTTTTGAAAGAAATCTATGATCATAACCAATAACAATTGGTTTTGCTGTTTTTCCTTCTTCCTTTGCCAAAGCGCAAACACCCTCAGCAACAAGTCTTATGTTGTTTTCTATAAAGTCAGAGCCAATAACTGCTCTCCAACCACCAGTACCAAATTTAATCATTGTCTTTCTCTTTCTCTATTTGCACTTGCTGTAAGCTAACTCATCACAAATGAGTGTTGCATCTTGATGTTTTTGAAGCATTGATGCTGGACACATTCCTGTTACTTGTCCTTTTAACATGTTATATACAGCATCAGCTTTGTTTTCACCATTTGCAACTACTATAATCTTTTTAGCTTTCATAATTGTTCCAATTCCCATAGTGATAGCCTTTGTTGGAACATCATTAATACTATCAAAAAATCTAGCATTTGCTTTAATAGTATCTTCTTTTAAATCTGTTAAATGAGTCTTATCAATAAGCTCATTTGATGGCTCATTAAAGCCTATATGGCCATTTCTACCTATTCCTAGTATTTGTATGTCAGCGCCGCCGAGTTTGTCATACAAAGCCTCATATTCATCGCAAAATTTATCAACATCTTTTGCCAAGCCATCTGGAACATATGTATTGCTTTTACATATGTCAACATGGTCAAATAGATTTTCATTCATGAAATATCTGTAGCTTTGATTATGAGTTGGATCTATTGGATAATACTCATCAAGATTAATAGTCTTAATATTCTTAAATGATATTACTCCAGCCTTATAGTCCTCTATAAGACACTTATACATTCCTACAGGACTTGAACCTGTTGCGAGTCCAAGTACAGAATCTTCCTTATTTATTATAAGTTCCTTAACTATTTGAGCTGCCTTTTTAGACATCTCATCATAGTCTTTACATACAATTGTTTTAATCATTAATATCGCCTTGATTTCATTAGTCTTTCTTGAGTCTTTATGATACTAAAAAAGTATTGATATGTCAAGTCTTTTTGACACATTGTAAGTCTTACATGTCACCCATTGGTTGCGATGCGAATTTTAAGAAAATCCAAAACAACATTTCAAATTTTATTCGAAAATCATAGTACTTTTTAGCGAAATATTTCGGTTTTGGTATATTTTTTTTGGTTTTTTGAAAAAAATACAAAATTTTTATTGAAATGATGCCAAAAATGATTATAATAAACACATATTTTTTAATTTATTCTATATAATATAAGGAGATCTATATGATTACAAACGCATACGTAAAAAAAGTGTTCGAAGATTTCTGTAAAAAGAATCCTAATGAACCTGAATATACTCAGGCTTGTCAGGAAATTCTCGAATCTCTTGAACTCGCAGTTGAAAAACACCCATCTATTGAGAAGAATCATCTTCTTGAAAGATTCCTTGAACCAGAAAGATTCGTTCAGTTCAGAGTTACATGGCTTGATGATAACAATCAGATTCAGGTTAACAGAGGCTATAGAGTACAGTACTCAAGTGCCATTGGTCCTTACAAGGGTGGTTTGAGATTCCATCCAAGCGTTAACGCTTCAATCATTAAATTCCTTGGTCTTGAACACTCTCTCAAGAACTCACTCACAACACTCCCTATGGGTCGTGGTAAAGGTGGTTCTGACTTTGACCCTAAGGGCAATAGCGACACAGAAATTATGAAATTCTGCCAGAGCTTTATGACAGAGCTCTATAGACACATCGGTCCAGACACAGACGTTCCAGCTGGTGACATTGGTGTTGGTGGACGTGAAGTTGGCTTCCTCTTTGGACAGTATAAGAGAATCAGAGACGAATACACTGGTGTTCTCACAGGTAAAGGTCTTGAATTTGGTGGCTCACTTGCAAGAACAGAAGCTACAGGTTATGGTCTTTGCTACTTCACAAATGCTGCTCTTAAGACATTGAAGAATGATTCATTTGCAGGAAAGACAGTTGTTGTTTCTGGTTCTGGTAACGTTGCTATCTACGCGACACAAAAAGCTCAGCAACTTGGTGGTAAAGTTGTAACAGTATCTGACTCAAATGGTTGGATTTATGACCCTAATGGCATTGATGTTGCAGTTCTCAAACAGCTCAAAGAAGTTGAAAGAGCTAGAATCTCAGAATATGCTAAACGCGTTCCTGGTTCAGTATACACAGAAACAAAAGCAGGTAACCCAACAGTTTGGACAACTAAATGTGACATCGCTCTTCCATGTGCTACTCAGAACGAACTCAAGATTGACGATGCTAAAGCTCTCGTTGCAAATGGCGTTACAGCTGTATGCGAAGGTGCTAATATGCCTTGTACTCTTGAAGCTGCTCACTACCTCATCGACAATGGTGTAATCTATGGTCCAGGTAAAGCTGCTAATGCTGGTGGTGTTGCTACATCAGGTCTTGAAATGTGCCAGAACTCAATGAGACTCTCATGGTCTTTTGATGAAGTTGACTCAAAACTCAAAGACATCATGGAAAACATCTACGAAAACATTTATACAACTCAGAAGAAATATGACCTTAAGTCAAATGACCTTCTTACTGGTGCTAACATTGCTGGATTTGAAAAGATCGCTAATGCAATGAAAGCTCAGGGATTGGTATAATCTAAATTTAATAGTTTGAGTGGCACCTTGTTATATCAAAAGTGCCACTCGTTTTTTTGTTAACAAAAATTCATTAATTGTTCACAAATTAATTGTAAAATGTAAGTGCTTAAACTATTGCAACCAAAAAACAAAGAAAGGACATCAATGAAAAAAGCAAATCTTTCCGCAGTTTCAACTTTTCACTATTTTAGACTTGCATATAGGTCTATTCTCTTCTTGATTGTATTGATAAGATGCATCCAAGTTAGAATCAGTGGCACAAACTTTTTGATCAAAAACCTAGTCACTGAAAACAACGAAATAATGTTTTGGATTGTATGGGGCATCTTTATGTTTGAGATGGTACTAAGATTTTTCCCATCAAGTTTTGAAAGCCCTGGATGTCAAAAACAATTTTCGAAGAATTATACTCCAACTGGCAAAACTGACGTTCAATTACATGATAACAACGCTGCATTCATCGTTGCCCTTATATGGGTTGTATTTAACATTATTTTTGGAGCATTACACATGACAGGCATCATTGATGATGGAATCATGCTTCTCTTATGTCTTGCGTTTTCTGTTTGCGACATGATTTGTATATTATTCTTTTGTCCATTCCAAACTTTGTTCTTAAAAAACAAATGTTGCTGTACATGTCGAATATACAACTGGGACTACGCCATGATGTTTACTCCTCTATTCTTTATACGAAGTGTATACACATGGACTCTTGTAGCTGCTGCCATTTGTATACTTGTTCGTTGGGAAATAACAATTTGGAGATATCCTGAAAGATTTTCCGATAACACTAATCAATATCTTGCATGCAAGAATTGCTCCGAAAGATTATGCTCTCACAAAAAGCAATTGATGTCTCTACGTGAACATCTAGCTCAATACGCTATAAAAACTATCAATAGAATTTTGAAAAAGTAACAAAATTAATGTACATTATAAAATAAACGCAGAAGATTTGACCTTATGTAGTCTATCCTCTGCGTTTTGTTTTGCATATTTTAGTTCAAATTATCTCTGAACGCGACCTGAGCCTGAACCCTTTGCAAGATTCTTAACTTCATCAAGACTAACCATGTTAACGTCGCCTTCAATACTGTGTTCGAGACATGATGCTGCAACAGCAAATTCAATTGTTGACTGAGCATCATAGCCATTAACAAGTGAATAAATAAGACCTGCACCGAAGCTATCGCCGCCACCAACTCTATCTACAATATGCATTGCGTATTTCTTTGAGAAATAAGCTTCGCCATTTGTGTAGAGCATAGCGCTCCAGTTATTGTCATTAGCGCTGATACTTTCTCTAAGAGTAATAGCTACACCCTTGAAGCCAAACTTATCTGTAAGTTTCTTAGCAACACTAATATAGCCTTCTCTGTTGAGTTTACCTGAATCGATGTCTGTATTATCAGCTTCAATGCCGAATACGTCCTTAGCATCTTCTTCGTTTGCAATACAGTAGTCTACGTTGTTGCAAACTTCTGTCATTGTCTTGTTAGCTTCTTCTCTTGTCCAGAGCTTCTTTCTATAGTTAAGGTCTGTAGAAACTGTGATGCCGAGTTCATGAGCAGCCTTGCATGCTTCGATTGTAATCTTAGCAACATCTGGGCTCAATGCTGGTGTAATACCTGTTACGTGGAACCACTTAGCACCTTCAAAAATCTTTTTCCAATCAAAGTCGTCTGATTTAGCTTCTGAAATTGAAGAATATGCTCTATCGTATACAACCTTACTTGGTCTCTGGCTTGCACCTTTTTCGCAATAGTAGACACCTACTCTGTTACCGCCTCTAACGATTTCAGATGTATCAACACCGAATTTTCTAAGTGAGTTAACAGCCATCTGTCCAATTTCATGTGATGGAAGTTTTGTTACAAAAACAGCATCCTCACCATAGTTTGCAAGACTTACTGCAACGTTTGCCTCAGCACCACCGAATGTTGCTCCGAACTTTTCTGACTGAACAAAACGAAGATATCCTTCTGGAGCGAGTCTAAGCATAATCTCGCCGAAAGTTACAATTTTACTCATTTGTTGATAACCTCCATTAATGCTTTTGTATTAGCAACAATGTCACCCTTCATGATGAATGAACCACCAATAGCTTGAATCTTGTCAAATGCCAAGAATTCTTCGATATTTGTCATATCAACGCCACCTGTTGGAACAAATTTAATCTGTGGGAATGGAGCTGAAAGAGCTTTGAGAGCCTTAAGTCCACCATATACATTTGCTGGGAAGAACTTAACAACTTTAATTCCAAGAGCAATAGCTGCCATAATTTCTGTTGGTGTAACGCAACCTGGGAAATATGGAATGCCATTAGCTACACAATATTTAGCTACATCTTCGCTAAGACCTGGTGAAACGATAAACTCAGCACCAGCGTTAATAGCTTCAACGCATTGTGTGAGATTAATAACAGTACCTGCGCCAATGCACATGTCTGGGAATTTTTCTCTACCGAGTTTAATAGCATCTTTAGCACATGCTGTTCTAAATGTAATTTCAGCTACTGGAAGTCCACCTTCGCAAAGACCTCCGAGCATTTTTTCTGTATCCTCAATATTGTTGATAACAACAACAGGGATAAATTTATAATCACTTACCATGATTCTGCCTCCGCAATTATTTTAAATCTTTTTCAACAGCTTCAAATAGACCTGTAAGATACGCAGCTCCAAGAGCTCTATCAAATAGACCATATCCTGGTTTTGCATCTTCTCCCCAAATATTTCTTCCGTGGTCAGGCCTAAGATATCCATCAAATCCATTCTTAACTAAAGCTTTAACGATTTCATAAATATCAACATTACCATAAGCTGTCTGGTGACCGTTCTCGTAAAAGTCTTCATCACCATCATATTTTAACTGTCTTAAATGTGCAAAATATATTCTATCTGCATATTTGCCAGCCATATATGGAAGATCATTGAATCTTCCAGCACCAAGAGAACCTGTACAGAATGTTATACCATTGTGCTTGTTTGGAACAGTAGCAAACAATCTATCATAATCAGATTCCTTACAAATGATTCTTGGAAGTCCAAATACATCCCACGGTGGATCATCTGGGTGAATAGCCACATTGATACCTGTCTCATCACAAACTGGCATAATTGCATTCAAGAAATATACCAAGTTGTTAAACAATGTATCGTGGTCAACATTTGCATAAGCATCAAGAAGAGCATTGAGTTCATCTGTGCTATAGCTTTCATCCCAACCTGGGAGATGGAGATTTCTTGGATCAAGTCCATCGAAATCTTTCTTGCTATATGAAAGTGATGTTGCACCATCTTTGTGCTTAAAATACAAGTTAGTTCTTAGCCAGTCAAATACAGGCATGAAGTTATAGCATACGCATTTGACGCCAACCTTACCACAACGTCTAAGGTTCTCTTTGTATGCTTCAATATATTTGTCTCTTGTTGGTCTGCCAAGCTTTATATCTTCATGAACAGGAATACTTTCGATTACTTCCATTTCAAGTCCAGCTTCTTCACAAAGCTTCTTCTGAGACTCAAGTGTTTCAAGTGGCCATACTTCACCAACCGGAACACCATATACTGCTGTAACAACACCAGTCATGCCTTGAATCTGCTTCATATAGTTTAGTGGAATTGAATCACTAGGACCATACCAGCGAAAAGTCATTTTCATAATGGTTTCCTCCATTGTTATTGTTTTTATATTCAACTGAATTATACAACAATTTAAAACAAAAGTATATATGTTAAGCTCTAATATTTAATATTTTTGATGATTTTTGATAATTAGAGCGTCAAAAAGTCCCAAAAGCAGTTAATATAAGATAATAACTACAGAAAACATCGAAAATTTCGATGA
>JAKSVJ010000052.1 GCA_024408015.1 Clostridia bacterium | reverse complement strand
TTTGCTTCTTGCTAAACGCGAAGAGATGGTGGATGGCTATCTTGATACATCAAAAGTTAAAGCATATCTTGTACCTTGCGGTACCATGGTTGAGCTATATGCATCAACTCTTCATTTCGCTCCATGTCAGGCATCAAAAGACAAAGGCTTTAAAATGATGGTTGGTCTTCCAAAAGGCACAAACTACGACAAGCCAAACATTGAAATCAAAAACGATGAAGACAAGCTTCTTTGGGGTAGCAACAAATGGTTACTTTGCCACAAAGACAGCGTTGAAGCATCAAAAGGTGGAGCTATTCGTCTAAATGGCGAAAACATCGACATAATCGACCTTATCTAATTCGCATTTTCTTTAAATTTTAACAACAATCGGGAGAAAACTCATGCCATTTTGCGTTCAAGAGCCAAACTATACACTAAGTCCTTTTACAGGTATGACACGTAAGCATTGGTTTGATGCTGCCATCTATCTTCTTGATGGTATATTCAAACATATATACTCTGTTGAGGACCCTCTTTTAGTACCACGTAAAGAATTTGAAGTTAGTTATCCACACGACCTAAATGACGCATATGAGGTTAGTGCTGAAAAACTTGAAGGTTTTGCACGCTCATTTCTTATGGCATCACCTGTAATACACAATAACCCAAAAGTTAAGTGTAATAACATTTCCCTTTTAGAATATTACAAAACCCAATTACTCATTTTATCATCACGTGAACATCCAAATCGCGCCGGATGGTTTGATCAGCATCGTGCCGTATATCCAGACCCAGGACGTTCATTTCAACAAGTTGTAGAAGCATGCGCTATAGTTATTGCACTTGATGGATGTCATAAAGAAATTTATGATACTTTAACACCAGATGAGCGTGCACAAGTAAATGGCTTCTTGCGTAGCTATGCAGTTGATAAAACATATCCTAATAACTGGCGTTTCTTCAACATGATGATTCTCGCATTTTTATATAAGAATGGCGAAGACATACCAAGAGATATCATGATGTCTCACACTAAAGCCATGCTTGATTTTTATAGTGGTGATGGTTGGTATCGTGACGGCAATAGTTTCGATTTTTATTCTTGCTGGACTTTCCAAACATATGCACCTCTTTGGAATAATTGGTATGGATATGAAAATGCCCCTGTAGCTGCCTCAATGTTCGAGAATTATTCAAATGAACTTCTCAAAACATACGCGTACTTATTTAGTCGCAACGGGCACATGCTCATGTGGGGACGTAGTATTATCTATCGTTTTGCAGCCACTGCTGCTTTTGCTGGAAACGCTTTCTTACGTAATAGCATACAAAATTATGGACTATCTCGTAGAGTATGCTCCGGAACTCTTTTGCAATTCATTTCAAGAGACGATACACTTGATGATGGTGTTCCAACAATGGGATTTTATCGCAATTTCCCACAACTATTGCAATACTATTCCTGTGCAGAATCCATTTATTGGATGTCAAAAGCCTTTGTTTGCCTATATTTACCTGAAGATCATCCATTTTGGACAGAGAGCGAGAATGAACAAGGTTGGCCAAATAAGCAAAATGAAGTTACTACATATCATTTGCAAGGCCCAGGACTTGTATATTCAAACTACGCAAACACAGGAAGCACAATCATGCGCCCATCTCGTGTCTTTCTAGTTGAAAACGCTCCAAATCTTCCGACATATGCAAGACTATCTTATCATACAGAATACCCATGGGAAGCTGTTGATTCTAACACTCCAACATGTTGCCCTATGCAATACACAAGGATAGCCCCAGACGGAAAGATTCAAATTCCAAATGCCATTCTTTATGGTGGTTTTAAAGATGATATATTCTATCGTCGATTGTTCTTTGGATACGATAGACCTGACTGGTGTGGAAGAAGAACAACAATGATACTCGCTGACACAACACTTCCAAATGGCATTTTGCGTTGTGACAAGATGACAACATATGACAATCCAGGACATTTTGTTCTAAGCTCATTTGGTTTCCCTGATAATGGAACCACTATTGAAACATATAGTGAAGGTAAAGCTCGTGCAATTGTTTTATCCGGCAAAGATTCTCAAGGCAATCCAAAGCAAATGGCAATGACAATTTTTGAAGGATTTGAAGATATTTTTGTTACAAAACATACTGGTACAAATCCTGAATCAACAAATTCAATTGTCATATGTGCAAATACAAAAGAAGCATCTGGTCTTTATCCAAATGGTCCTTGGATATTTATTTCTCAAGTCATAACAAAAGAGTCACAAGAACCATTCACACAAGATGAGCTCTTCCCTATAAGCTCAATATCAATGAATGAGAATGGTGGAATTGGTGATGTTGAAATTAATTTAAAAAACGGTGAGAAACGCACAATTTCTCATGCTCAATTCTCAAATGTTTTCTCATTTTAAAATTTTTAGCATAGCAGTTTTTTTAGCTGCTATGCTTTTTTGCACATTTCTCACACAAAAAAAACAAAAAGCAGACCGAAGCCTGCTTTTTTGTCGCCTATTTTCTTGGGTACATTTTAAGCAATGGTTCCCGCAGCCAATTCGAATTTGTTTGGCGTGGTAGATGGACAATAGCCACCGGATGTTTTCTCTAATTCTTCCGGAGTTAAATTTTCTTTTTTAGAATCGTTGATTGTCATAAAAAAACTCACTAAAATTAATTCTTTTTCTTTTTCATTCATTTATACGATGCAAAATGTGAAATAGCTACTTCTTTCAAAAAATAAAAAGTACACAAATTTAGGAAGAACCTAAATTTCAAAAATTCCTTTGTAAATCAAATTACGGATTGTTGGATGCGCCTGATAATACGCGTAGAAGCAATTTACTATTTCAAGGCCAAAATAACATGCTATGTGATTGAATGGATCAATCATTGTAAATGCGCCTGCTGCTCCATCCCATCCAAACTCACCGACTGGGGACAATGAACGAGAACGAATTGGATCAAAATGTGTTCTCATACCATATCCAAAGCCGTAACCAAATAATCTATTGGTTACAAACCCATTTAATGGGTCTCCAGAGACACGGTTCTTTGTCATTTCAATAATTGTCTCAGGCTTCATTAACTGTGTGCCATCCGGAGCTTTTCCGCCATTTGCAAGCATTGTCATCATCTTAATTTGATCATTTGTTGTTGAAAATAATCCAGCTCCACCACTTTCATACAAAGGCGTCAACCAATAGCCCAAATCCATTTGTCTTTCAATGGCTTCCCCACTGCCATTACGGTAATAGTAGAAGTTTGTGAAACGCTTGTATTGGTCTTCTGTTGGATGGAAACCAGTGTCTTTCATGCCTAGCGGATCCCAAAAATACTTGTGCAAAAATTCAGAGTATTTCATACCAGATGCTACTTCAATCACAGCACTCAAAACATCATGGCACAGGCTATATATGTATCTTTTGCCAGGTGCAGCTTGAAGAGGTTTATCTGGAATTGCTCGAATTACATCAAGAGTTGTTGCATCTTTGTTTTTTCTTACTTCTTTTATTTTTGGTGCATGGCGGTCATAATCAAGGCCTGCAGTCATTAAGAACAGGTGTTCAATCGTCATTACATCATTGCAATCAATTACATTTTGATTTTCATCAAATGTTTTTAATTTTCCAAATTCTGGAATGTACTTTGAAACAGGGTCATCCATCTTGAACAAACCCATTTCGATTGCTTTCATACCAGCAGCTGTTGTAGTGGTCTTAGTACAAGAGTAAATCCAGTAATAATCATCACTAGTTGTTGGTTTTGTTTTTGCTGCATCAGAATAACCAAAGCACTTGTGGTACACTTCTTTTCCGTCTTTTGTCACAACAAGATCGTATGCTGGAAATCCACAATCAAGCAAAGTTCCCATATATTTTTTCTGGATCTCCAAAAATTAATCTTCAGTAAAATACCAATGATAAATGTTTGTTTTGCTACCTTCATAAGCCCAAGAAGCCTGATAAAGTAAATATGGTTTTTCTGCTCCCTTTACAAGAAGAAAGTTAGAGTAAGCACCTACACCACCAGAGGACATTTTTAAGTAATAGCCTTCGTCCCAATTTATACCGTCTTTTGAGCAATAAACAATATTGTGTTGTTGCTCTTCTTTTGTACCATGAGAACCACTTCTACCAGCACAGAAATATGTTCCATTAAGAGATGCAATTTGCATGTTGCGAATTCTCTTTGCAAAATATGTTTTCTTAGGCATCTCCCATGTTTTTCCGTTGTCACAGCTAATAGTATATGGGATATTGAATTCATCATCCTGATCATAATATGCATATGCTGCAAGTCTGCCATCTTTTAGCCAAACAAGAGCACCATAAAAACAGTTTGCGTCAAAATGTGAGATAAATGGAAGAGCTGAACGTTCTTCAAAAGTTTCACCATCATCAACGCTACAAAATAGATGGTATTCGCAATGAAATCCCTTGTTCGCACTTGCACCTTGGACCATCAAAACGTAGATTGTACCATCTTTGTAACATGCGTCATAAATTCTACCACGACGTGTTCCAACTCTCTTAGCACTACTCCAAGATTTACCACCATCAAGAGTACTAACATATGTAGGAATACCAAATGGTTCCCAGCCACATCCATTGTTATCTATTAAGTCGCAAATTACATTGAAAATAATAACTTTTCCACTGTTTGTTATAACCGTCTTTTCGCACATTGATGTGATACCAAGGTTCAAATCATATAAAGTCTTTGAGTATGGGAATGGCTCTGGTTCGCTCCAAGTTTTTCCAGCGTCTTCACTACGGCGAAATTCCATCCAACCGTTACCATTATGTCCATTCCAACCTTGCCCTGAACAATTAGGGAAAAAGTCTAATATTTTACCCGGTTTGTACTCAACCATGGCATGACCAAGATGACCACTTCTTTGATTTATGCTATGATCAAAAAATAGTTCACCACCATCAGGAGTAACTGAATATGTATGACCGTTATTTTCGAATAGTTTCATAGTTCCTCCAAAAACTTTCTTTACATTGTGATTGTACCTAAAATTCATTCTTTAAGCAAGTAATTTTTGCCAAAACAAAAAACTGAAATTTGATTCTTCACTAAACTTCAGTTTTTTGATGATTACGCTTTGTTAAGTCTTTTTGAAAAACGAAAAATGCCGATTATTGATGAAACAATAGCGACAATCTCGTTACCTGCTCCGCCATAGTTATGCACAATCAAGTCATAGATAAGAATCATAGTTGAAGTTAATAAAATACTCCAACGCAAAACTTGGTTGTTATTAAATGACAAGAATACTGTATTAATTGCAAGTGCCAAGATTATTAGCAAACAATGTGGTCCATCCCACGACATAGCTCCAAGTCCGCCCATTATTGCGGCAAGTATGTATGGCCACAAAAAGAAACTAAAGAATTTCTTTTCTTTGTAGTAATAAACTAAATTTCGAATAACACAAACTACGTTAAGAAGCATGCCTGTATACGCGTCTAAAAAGAAGAAGCTTACACATGTAGATGCTGTTGCGATAGTTTGAAGTAAAAGTAATGATTTTGGCGTTTTCATCTGATATGACACAAAAGTCAATATCAAGGCTATTGTACTAAAAACATTACCAACAATTCCAAGTGGTGTTAGTTTTAAAAATGACTCAAAAAATTCAGCCATGGCCTATTTTTCTTTCTGACGTCTCTCGATATCTGCAAGCATTTCAACTCTTACTGCGTGACGTCCGCCTTCGTATTCAGCAGAAAGCCATTCGTCAACAATCATCTTAGCTGTTTCAATACCAATAACTCTTGCACCGAATGCGATTATATTACTGTTATTGTGCTGACGAGAAAGTTTAGCTGAGTATGGTTCAGAACATACACAAGCACGAATTCCGTTAACCTTGTTTGCAGCAAGTGAAATACCAACACCTGTTCCACAGATAAGTACACCAAGGTCTACTTCTCCATTAACAATGGCATTTGCAACTGCTTCACCATATACTGGGTAATTTGCTCTTTCTGTTGAGTCTGTTCCGAAGTTAACTACTTCATAACCTTTTGACTCAAGATATGCCTTTATCTCATTTTTCATTTCCACAGCAACGTGGTCATTTCCAATACCTATTCTCATTTTGTTTCCTCCATAAAAACATTTTTTACATTACCCATTTATACACAACAATTTATATTTTGCAACACAAACACACAAATTAATTGAAAATTTGGCACAATAAACAATTTTTAGTCAAATTCATTGGTTAGATTTTACATTGACTTTAATGAAATTAAATGGTAAAATATTTCTAGTTGGGTAAACGATTACCCAAATACGCTTGGAGGGTACTCTATGTACGTTTTAAAAAACAGAAACACAACATGTAACTTTGATGATAATGGTTCTCTTGTATCAGTATCTAACGGCAAAGTAAATGTTGAATTTAATGGACTTGGTTTCGACTTTGGTGTCGATGAAGAAATGGCTTTGGGACTATTAGAATATGAATCAATGCTTGAATTCAGAACTTGGAATCTCCCAGCTATTACTCCTACTAAAAAAATCTTTGATTTAGTTCCTGAAAAGGTTTCATTTGAAAATGAAAAACTTTCAGTTTGTTACAAAACTGCAAAAGCAGATGTTTGTGTTACATGGTTTATTGGTGTTGCTGGTCTTGAAAGCAATATCACAATTACAAACACAACAGACAAGACTCTTTATCTTAACACTTGCTCATTCATTTTGAGAAAGAAAGGTAATGCAATCTTTGACTTCCCTGCCAATGCCCCTATTTGGCACTACAATGCTCAAACATTAAAAGAACTTGAAGCTGTTCAAACAGGACTTATCAACTCCGCTATCCACTCATATGTAAGTGGTGGTGACCTTAACCTTCTTTTCATTGATAAAACAGAAAAATGGGGTTGTGGTGTATATAAAGATAAGTCAGAAACTGTTTTTGTTTATGATGCAGGACTTGAAGCTGATCTTAAACCTTCTGATTCAATTTTCATTGGAAGCCTTTATGTTGATGTATCAACTCATGAAAACCCATACATCCGTATGCGTAACATGATTGCAGCTTTAGGATATGAAGCAACAGAAAATGGCATTCACGATGGTGTTATGTACTCATGTCACCCATCAGGTACTATGGACAAGAAGTTCCCTCTTAAGGACGACTTGTATAAATACGCTGAATACCTTCCAAAACTAAAAGAAATGGGTATTGACCACGTATGGTTGCTCCCTGTATTCTACCATGACGATGGTGGTGTTTACCATTCAATCGACCAAGGAGTAATTGATGAAAGATACGGTGGCGAAGATGGTTGCGTATACTATTGTAACAAGGCTCATGAACTTGGTATGACAATCCTATTTGACTATGTACCACATGGACCAGCTCCAGACTTTGATTTGGTTGTAAATAACCCAGAATGGCCAAGTAAACGCCGTAACGGATTCTATCAGGACGAATGGGAATGCGTTTCAATGGACTACAACCATCCTGGTTATCAAGAATACACAGCAGAACTCGTTCATGATCATGTAAACCGCTTTAGCGTAGATGGTGCTAGAATTGACTGTGCTATGGGTGGTCTTTCTAACTGGAGACCTTATGGTGA
>JAKSVJ010000051.1 GCA_024408015.1 Clostridia bacterium | reverse complement strand
CCCAACGGAAGTTCCACCCAAACTTCCACAGTGGAACTTACTTTAAGAATTTACTCATCTTAATTTGACGTTAATTGTTGTTGCATTACAAAATGAATTATGATAAAATATTATGGTATAGTTTTATGAAAGTGAGTTTTTGGTATGGAAAATATCAACTATTCAGTAGTATCGCGTGGTACACGTGGAATATTTGCTGATATCGAAAAAAACGCGAATAGATTTTCATCTATTTGTCTAATTATGTTAGCCGCAGTTGCAATAATACTTATATCGGTAGCTTCAATCGTAGACCATAGTGAGTATATGCATGAAGTAAGAATTGCCATCGGTTTGTTGATTCTTATTAGTCTTTCAACTGGTATATATTCATTGGTTCGCAAAAAACAAACAAGCGCTCGCAAATATGTGCTTTGTTATGCATGGCTTGTATCAGTTATGTTGGCAGTATCTTTTGTAGATTCAAGTGTTGTACTTTTATATGCAATACCAGTTCTTTTGGCAGTACGTTATAACTCTGTTATCTACACACTTTTTGTATCAGTATTTAATATAATTTTCGCATTCTTCCCATATTTAATTTATACATATCGTGGTTCATTTCCACTTGACTTCATTATGTTACAGCCAGGTACTGTTATCACAATCACAGAATCTTCACTAGACGGTTCAGTTAATGCTCTTATTGATCAAATTTTGCGTACAGAAACAATATCTAATATGCTCTCATATGGATATCTTGCTGTTGCTTTGTTCCTTGTTATTATATCAGTAATCGCAGTATCATTCACAGCTTATAACAGAAAGCTCATATTAGACCAATACAAAAGAGCTCGTAGCCAAATGGAGGTATAATGAGTATGACAAAAAAAGATTATACAAATTATATTGTTGAGCGAATAGCTGATATTTGCAAAAAATATAAACGTCGTGATGCTGGTTCACAATCAGCTAGAGATGCCGCAGATGAGATGGCTGAAGAGCTAAAACAATATGCTGATACTGTTGAAACACAAGATTTTAAATTGAATCCACATACATTTATTGGTTCAATTCCAATATTTGCTATGAATGTTATTTTGGCGTCAATTTCATCATTGTTGGGTTTTATTTTGAGTTTACCTATATTGTACTTTGTAAGTGATGTGTTAATATTTATTGGCTTTGGCATTGTTCTAACGCAATATGTCTTCTATCGTCAATTTCTAGAATTAATATCACGAAAAAAAGTCGGAAGAAATGTATATGCGGTAAGAAAACCAAAAGGTGAAGTCAAACGTCGTATAATTATTGGTGGACATATTGATGCAGCATATGAAATGCCAGTCATGATGCATTTCCCAACTCCTTTGCTATATGTTGTAATCGGTGTTGCTCTTGTTGGACCAATCGTTGCTTTTATTTTAAACAACATTATGCTCTTGAACTTCCTTCCAAACAATATTCATCTAGCGTTTGTTGTTATTATCATTGTGTGTGCAGTAATTGTTTCACCAATTCTATTCTTTGTTGATTTTAAGACAATTGTTGACGGTGCAAATGATAATCTCACAGGATGCTTTATATCAAGGAGTATTCTCAAAGAGATGGCAGAACATGATTTTAGATTTGAAAACACAGAAGTTTGTTGTCTTCTTTCAGATGGTGAAGAAGCAGGACTTCGAGGAGCTACTGCATTTGCAAGAGAAAACATTGAGATGTTAATGGATAAGAACACAGTAGTTCTTGCCCTTGATACAATTCATGAAATAGATCAGCTCAAGATATATGGTCGTGGTATTAACTTTACTGAATCAAATGCTGATGAAGTATGTGACTTAATATACTTTGCCGGTATGAAAAATGGCCTTGATCTACCATACTCCGAGTTCTATCCAGGTGCTGTTGATGCAGAAGCATTTTCACGTGAAGGTGTAAAAGCTGCAGGTCTTTGCGGTGTTAGACATACTCCAGCTCCATATTATCACACAAGACAGGATACATATACAAACCTCAATCCAGAATGTATTGAACTTGTTAGAGATATTGTTAAAACAGCAATACAAATATTTGATGGTGCAGGGAAAGCATTCTAATTAATGGTGAATATACAAGAGATGCATTAAAAAATGATGCATCTTTTTTGTTGAAACAAGTTGATTAACTTCATTAAATTGAGCAACAATGACCCCGTTTTGATAAGGCTTGATGTTGACAATAAGGTAAAAAAATGATAAAATCTAAAAGCAAAAAATCATTTTTCAGGAAGGCATTATATGGCTAAAATAGCACGTAGAGAAGCAAGAATTTGTGCGATAAAAGTACTATATGGTATAGATTTGCACAAAGACATGGATCCAATTGACGTTTTTGAGCTTGTATGCTCTGAAGGCGAGATTCCATACAATGATTTTGCTAAGGATCTTTTCCTAGGAACAGTTCATAATTTGGCAAAGATTGATGAAGAAATATCAAAACATTCTAAAGACTGGAAAATCGAAAGATTGTCAAAAATTTCATTGGCAATATTGAGAGTATGTACATATGAATTGCTTTATACAGATATTCCAATGGCTATTGCAATAAACGAAGCTATTGAAATTGATAAAGTGTATGATAATGATGATGCTCCTTCATTCATTAATGGTATATTAAATGCGATAGGAAAATCAAAGTCGGGAGACTAAAAGTGAAAGTACTCGGAATTGACACAAGTAATTATACAACTTCAATCGCAGTTGTAGATGAAAATGGATATAATCATAAAAGACAGATACTTAACGTGGAACAAGGAGAGCGTGGACTTAGACAAAGTGACGCGCTATTCTTGCACACAAAAAATTTACCTGTCCTTTTTGACGAGTTAGATATAGATAAAATAGATGCAGTGGCATATTCCAAACGTCCCAGAGACGTTGATGGTTCATATATGCCATGTTTTTTGGCGGGTGAATGTGTTGCTAGAAGTATTGCTTCAACACTTAGTATACCCGTATTTTCTTTTTCTCACCAAGCTGGTCATATAGAAGCAGCAATTAGAACTTGTGGACACGATTTAGGTGAGGAATTTTTGGCCTTCCATCTTTCAGGTGGAACAACAGAGCTACTTCATTGTATCTTGGATAAAGAACTTGGATATATAATAAATATAGTAGGTAAGACTTTAGATATATCAGCAGGACAGCTAATAGATAGAATTGGAGTATTGATGGGTCTCAAGTTCCCGTGTGGTGGAGAACTAGAAAAACTCGTAAATGGAACTCCTAGAGCCAAAGGTATAAGTGTATCAGTAAAGAATGGTTGCTGTAATATGTCTGGCGCTGAGAACAAGATAGCCGATATGTTAAGAACAACATCAAAAGAAGAAGTAGCAAAATACACATTGGCATTTGTTGCAAAGAACATATCCAAAATGGTAGAGTATGGTAGAAGTTTTTATCCAAATTTACCAATTTTGTTTGCGGGTGGCGTTATGAGAAATCAATATATAAGAGAAGAACTCAATAAAGAATTCGATAATGTTTACTTTGCAAAAACAGAATTATCATCTGACAATGCAGTAGGTACAGCATATTTAGGATTAAGAAAACTCAACGAGGTGGAAAATGACTGAAGAAAGGCAAATTGTCTCAGTTGGCCAAGTCAATGACTATGTCAAGAGACTTCTTGAGCAAAATACCACTTTAAGGGGTATATATATTAGAGGCGAAATCTCAAATCTAAAATATCAATCTAGTGGGCATATTTACTTCACTTTAAAAGATGAGGCCGCAAGTATGTCTGCCGTCATGTTTAAATTCAACGCCATGGGTCTTAAATTTAAACTCGAAAATGGCATGAAGGTTATTTGTCGCGGTAAGATTACTCTTTATCAAGTAACTGGATCATATCAAATTAATATTGAAGAGATGGAGCCAGATGGTGTCGGTGCTTTATATATTGCATATGAGCAATTAAAGAGAAAACTAGAATCAGAAGGTGTTTTCTCTGGTCCAAAGATGGATTTGCCAGAATTCCCAAAAAGAATTGGAATAATCACATCAAGAACCGGCGCAGCATTACACGATATGATAAATGTCACAAGTCGTAGATGGCCGGTGGCGGAGCTTGTTCTTTATCCAGCTCAAGTACAAGGCGTAGACGCTCCACCAACACTTATTGAAGCAGTGGAGTATTTTTCAAACACAAAGAGCGTAGACGTCGTTATTATTGGCCGTGGTGGCGGTTCAATCGAGGATTTATGGGTGTTCAATGATGAAATGCTTGCAAGAACTGTGGCTAAATGTGAAGTTCCGATTGTATCGGCTGTTGGTCATGAAACCGACTTCACTTTGTGTGATTTTGCAGCAGATAGAAGGGCACCAACTCCAAGTGCTGCGGCAGAACTTGTTGTTCCTGATATCAATGAAGTTATGTATATGATTGAAGGATATGGGCAGAGAATAAAGAACATCTTAAATCAAAGAATAACAAGATATAAAGATAAGTTAGAAAGACTCAAGAAGAGTAGAGTGCTTGTTGATATCATGAGTCCAATTAACATTCGAAGAGAAAATCTCGGATATGTAGAAAGCAGGCTCTATGATAGATATGAAGTAATTCTAAATTCTAAAAAAGCAAAATTAGGAAGAGTATCGGCAAAGCTTGAAGTCATGAGTCCTTTGAAAGTGGTTTCTAGAGGATATAGTGCAGTTTTTGATGATAATAAAAATGTCATCAAGAGTGTTAAGCAATTGAATGTCGATGACAATGTATCTTTCATGGTTACCGATGGTACTGTGAATGCAAAAGTAATAGGAATCGAGGAAAGCACAAAATGAGCGAGAAAAAAGAAATCAAATTTGAAGAAGCTCTCGAAAGACTCGAGAATATAGTAGATATGATGGAAAGTGGAGAAGCTCCACTTGACAAATCACTAGAATTATTCGAAGAAGGAATAAAATTAGTTAAATTGTGTACAGAAAAACTTGACAAAGCTGAGCAAAAAATTAAAATAGTGCAGAGCGCTAAAGATGGCTCTACAGAAGAAATAGAAGATAAGGTTTAATTATGACTGTATTAGAAAAGTTGAAACAAACTAACAGCATCATAACACCAAAACTTGTTGAATTGCTTGGTACTCCAACCATAGAAGTGGAAAACCTATACGATTCAATGAGATATAGCGTGTTATCAAGTGGAAAAAGAGTAAGACCACATATAGTTTTTGAGTTTTCAAGATTATTTGGTGGAAATGATGAAAAAGCTCTTAAATTTGCGTGTGCCGTTGAAATGCTTCATGCTTCGTCTCTCGTCCATGACGATATGCCATGTATTGATAATGATGATATGAGAAGAGGTAAGCCAACAACTCATAAAGCTTATGGTGAAGGTGTTGCGCTATTTTGTGGAGATGCATTGATGTACAAAGCTGCAGAAGTAGCTAGTACTAATGATAAGGTAGGGGGAAAGTTTGCATTAAAAGCAACTGAACTTTTGCTAAAATATGGTGGTGGCGAAGGTATTATTGGCGGACAAATTATTGATCTTGAGTCCGAAAATAAGAAGATTCCTTTTGAGACTTTGCTAAAAATGCATTCATTAAAAACAGCAGCTCTAATAAAAACATCGGCTTTACTAGGTTGTTTAGCAGCCGAAGTTGATATAGATGATGAGAGATGCAAAGATGCAGCGAGATATGCTGAGGCTATTGGTTTAACCTTCCAAATCACCGATGATATACTTGATGCAGACACTGAAGACGAAAAAACTAACTTTTTGTCCTTTATGTCAATTGACGAAGCCAAAGATTATGCGAAAAAAGAGACAAAAATCGCAATTGAAACAATATCAAAATATGAAAACTCTAATGATTTAATAGAATTAGCTAACTTCATATTGAACAGAGAAGCGTAATTGGTGAGGTAAAAAATGAGAGATCTATATAGTGTATTAAAGAAAATTCACGCAAAGACAATTTTGGATTGGAACAGACGCGCAATAACTGATCCAACAGATCCAGACTATGGTTTTGTACGCTTCACCGGAGGCCCTGATATTGGAGGTACATCATATTATTGCTTCGCTTGTTGCTATATTATGGCATATTACCTTGAGGGTACCGAGACATATCATAATCCAATAGCTTTGGAACGTGGTATTGAAGCTTGGGAGAAATCCGATAGCTTTATGTACGAAGACGGAACTATCGATTTGCATGAAACTAATATGCATGACCCAACTTGTTCAGCGTTCACTGTTCGCGATTTTGTTGGTCCTATATATGAAATAATGACAAAATACTCACAGCACACGGAGCTTGAAGACAAAGTGTTTGCTATGGTGGACAACACATTGAGAAAGATGACTATTGCAATGGAAACACTGGGTTTCCATACACCAAACCATCGTTGGATTATTTGTTCAGCCTTGCTATACTCATATAACCTTTTGGGTGATAAAAAAGCACTTGATGTAATTGATAAGTTCTTGTGGGAAGGGCTTGACTGTGATGAAAATGGAGAATACACAGAACGTTCAACAGGTATGTATAATGTTGTTTGTGATAGATCTTTCCTTCAAATGTATCATTTCACTCGTAAAAAAGAATATCTTGACTGTGTAGATAGAAACCTTAAGCTTATGCGTTCATTCTATGAACCAGACAGCAGTATGTGTACTATGAACTCCATGCGCCAAGATGTTGGATATAGTGTTAAGAGAGACATCTATTATGATATATACGTCGCAATGGCTCTTTACACAAAAGATCCTGAATATGGATATTATGTTGAAGAACAATACACAAGCATTGAAGTTGAAAAAGTTAAAGCTAATGGTGTTTTGCCATATGGTTGTTACTTCTTTGATTTGTATTTCTTCCTTGTTGAACCAGATTTCATAAAGGCACAAAGCGAAGTTGAAGCGTATCTGCCTGAAAGAAATATTGATGTATTCCTTAAGAAGAGTGGTATGGTTAGATTGTACAATGACAATACAACTCTTTCGCTTAGTTGTGGAAAAACTCCAGACTTTATGAAGTTTATGGTTGGAAGTTCAAGTATTTATGTTAGAGGCGGAGCAAGTTTCTTCGGTCAGCCTCATGCACAATTTCGACCACACAAGATAGAAAAAACAGATAGAGGATACAAACTCATCGCTCATGAAGAGGCGGGTTACCGCTCACAACTTGATGAGCCACCGGCAACTTCTGAGTGGAGATTGATGGATCACTCAAAGCGTAAACTTCTCAACATTCAAACATTAGATTCTGTAGTTGAAGTAATTCCAACAAAAGATGGTTTTGAACTTGAAGCTAAAATCGAATGTTCGGGTTGTGTTCCATTCAAACTCGAATTTCAATTCGTGCCAAATCTTTGGTTCTCTAGTGACATAATTACTTTCCAGGGAAAAGCAGACAACTATATGTACTACAAGGGCGGAAAACTATATGTACGCTTTGATAATGAAGTTGTTTATGAAATTACTGGTGGCGCTATGGACTATACTGGTTCAGAAAACATGAGAGGTACAGAACACGTTAGAGGCGGAAGCTTCACTCTTTGCGTAAACTCACATACACCATGTACATTGAAGTTTGCTATGAAAAAAGTTGATATAAAACAAAATCCAAATATCACAAAAGCACCATTTAGATATTAAGGGTATATAACATTTCTGATGGTTTGATAACTTTCGAGATGGGCCGGTTTGATGG
>JAKSVJ010000050.1 GCA_024408015.1 Clostridia bacterium | reverse complement strand
AATTCTTCTTGCTAATACTTCTGCATTGTCTTTTTCTTTTATTTCAATCTTTTCTTCAAGTTTTGAAATCAAAGAGTTCTTGGCATTAACAACCAATGTTAATTTTTCTGCATTTGGCATGTTAGCCATTCCGTACATCTTCATCATGTCGCTAAATCTGCGATCCTCTTCAGATGTATTGATGATTGCCGGTGTTGTTTCATCAAGAAGGTTTTCAAACTTAACTTCCAATGAGTCGTTTCCAGAAGCTTTTTTGAACAAATCAACAATTGCTTTGTTTTCTTCGGCTTTTTCTTCGGATTTGATAGCTGAAGCAACGTCAGTATCAACTCGTAAGAACTTGAGGCCTTCCTTGTCAGCTTCGAGCTGAGTGATATATTGAGAATCGATTACAGTATCAAGCACTACAACTTCAATGTCTTGTGATTTATACATTGAGACATATTGAGCTTGAGCAACTTTGTCAGTAGTGTAATATACTGTGTTTTCGTGTTTTTCTTTTGCTTTTTCGAGATACTCTGGAAGTGTTACACATTTATCTTCAGTTGTTAGAAGAAGCATTGAATCTTTCATCTTGTCTCTGAATTTTGTGTCTTTAATACAGCCATATTCGATGAACATTCTAATATCTGGCCAAATCTTTTCATATTCCTCACGATTTGTATTTAGCATACCAGTGAGTTTATCTGCAACCTTCTTTGAGATGTGTGCTTGAAGTTTAGCAACATATCCACTGTTTTGTAGATAACTTCTAGAAACGTTAAGTGGAAGTTCTGGACAATCAAGTACACCTTTAAGCATAAGCATGTATTCAGGAATAACTTCTTTTACATTATCAGCAACGAAAACTTGGTTGTAGTAGAGTTTAACTTGTCCATCAAGAGGCGCATACTCATTTGCAAGTCTAGGGAAGTATAGGATTCCTTTGAAGTTCAATGGGTAATCAGCATTTAGATGAATATAGAACAAAGGATCTTTATAGTCATTAAATACTTTGTGATAGAAATCTTTATACTCTTCTTCTGTGCATTCAGAAGCAGGTTTTAACCACAATGGAGCTTTATCGTTGATTGGTTTTGGTTCTTCAACTTTTCCATCTTTGTCTTTGTGTTCTTCACCATCATCGAGATAAATATCAACAGACATAAATGAACAATATTTATCGAGGATTTCTCTAATTTTATATGACTCGAGAAATTCTTTTTCGTCATCATTGATATGCATAACAATATCTGTACCACGAGTCTCTTTTTCATATGTGGTATCCATTTCGTATGAACCATCTTCAGAACAAGTCCATTTTAATGATGGTGCATTTGTGTATGATTTTGTTATAACATCAACAATATCACTTACCATAAATGAAGAATAAAAACCAAGTCCAAAATGTCCTATGATTCCATTATCGCCAGAATTGTCACCTTCATATTTTTGGATAAAATCAAAAGCACCAGACAAGGCAATGTTGCAAATATATTTTTCTAATTCCTCTGCACTCATGCCTATACCATTATCACTAACGGTTAGAGTTTTTGCGTTCTTGTCAATTTTTACGTCAACCCTGAATGTTTCTCCTGAGAAATCAGCTTGGCCAAGAGCTGTCAATCTTTTTAACTTTGTGACAGCATCGCATGCGTTTGATACAATTTCACGCAAAAAGATTTCTTTTTCAGAATATAGCCATTTTTTAATAATAGGGAAAAGGTGTTCGGAATCTACCGAAATGCCACCCTTTTTAACATCTTCGCTCATGTTATCCTCCTTAATAAGCAAATTATTAGGGCGGTTACCCGCCCTTTGTTTAATTATTGAATTATGCCTTTTGATTTGAGTTTCTTTTTAACATTGTAAGCCGAAGTTGGGTTTACAATTTCTCTCCAGTCAAGGTCACCACGGTCAAGAGCACATATCAAAATTTCTGCTGTAGCAATGTTTGTTGCTACTGGAACATTGTTGATATCGCATTCTCTAATGAGCGCATAGTCTCTTGTCAATGATTCAAGTGAACGGTTGATATCTCTAAGATATATAACCAAGTCAATTTCGTTATAAGTAACTCTAGATGTTATCTGCTGAATTCCGCCTTGTGTTCCAGGAAGCAATTCTTCAACTTTCAATCCAGTGGCTTGTTCAATTGTTTTTGCTGTCATTTTAGTAGCACAAAGGGAATGTTTTGCAAAAATGCCACAATAAGCGATGCAAAATTGTGAGATCAGTTCTTTTTTAGTGTCGTTTGCTATGATTGCGATCTGCATAAAGCCACCATCCTTATCTTGATTTATTAATCTTCTTTATGTTATAAAACAACGGGATTGCCTCTCCCATCGATCTACGGACAACAGTTGTAAATGCTTGCTCTACAAATTTATTATTGAATTCATCTACAAGAGCTCCAGTATTTCCCGCTGAAATAACTTCATAATCATATGGTATAGCGCCGATAAGATTTACTCTTGATCCATCAATAATATCTAAAATTTGCTTTTTAGCTGCATTTATATTTTTTCCACACAATTGGTTAACAATAAGTCTTTGTTTAGTCACACCTTTACCATAGAGATATGATGCAGTCCTATCTGCAGCTCGAACAGCTGCTTTTGTTGGCATTACTATAATAAATGCAATGTCTGCTACTATAGATGCAAATAGTAGTGGATCTCCAACGCCACCTGGTGTATCCAAGAAAACATAGTCATATTTTCCTGAGTCAACATACCATTTGATTGTGTTCTTAAATTGATTTAAAGAAACTTGAAAATCAAAATCATATGGAGCTGCTATAAATGAAATATTGTTATTTCTACTATCGACTATTATGGCACGTTCTGGTTCTATCTCTCTTTTTAAAACATCACCAATGTCGTAAACTGCTTCATCTGATAATCCAGTTACTAAATCCAAACATCTATTACCAAAGTCGCAGTCAATGAGTAGTATTTTCTTACCCATGTTTGCCATAGTCATCGCAAGGTTGGCGCAAACAGTGGACTTGCCAACGCCACCTTTGCATGAAGTGAAGAGAATTACTTGAGTTTTTGTAGACATATAACTGATAACCACCCTTCAACTTAATTAACCTAATTATACATCATAAATTGATAATAGTCAACAAAAACTCATGAAAAGTGCATTAAAAAAAGTGGCCAATTAATACAAATATTTGTTTAAAATTCACTAATCATGCTTGTAAAGAGACCTGCCGTCTAGCGCGAAAATTCTATCACTAAATGTATTGTTATCCATGTTTTTAAACGTCTCATCATATATTTCCATTTTACTGTCTATCATGTCAATCCATGATAACAATTCAGCTTCAGCTATTTGTGGCATTTCCGCAGCACCATATTCCGGCTTACCGTGATGAGAGACAATCATATGTTGCAACAAAATCCCCTTACTTTCAGGAATATTTAATTCCTTACAACATTCGGCAATTTCCTTACATCCAATAACTAAGTGTCCAAGTAGTTTTCCCTCTAGAGAGTAATCACTAACAAGACCTAGTTCTGATATTTCAAACTCAACAATTTTACCAATGTCATGTAGAATTGTACCGGCAATAAGTAAATCTCGGTTAATACAATTACAATAGATGTCAGCAAGAAAATCAGCAGACTTTGCCATATTGTATGTATGCATCAATAGTCCATTGAGAAATGAGTGATGCACAGATTTTGCTGCAGGATAGGTTTTTATTTGCTGAGCATGTTTTTTTACAATTGCTTTGCATACATTTCCGTAATCATCGTCATCTATTGACATTATTATTTGTATTAAGTCATCAAAGGTTTCTCTAACATTAATTGGAGCAGATGGCACAAGGTCAATTTTGTCATATGAATCGTTTTCTGTTGCTAATCTAATTGCTGTTAACACACATTGATTTGCCGATTGATACTCTTGAATAGTACCTTCAATATACACAATTTTACCAGCGCATGATTTATCGATTTTTCCTGCATAGTTCCACATTTTAGCTTCTATTGTTCCAGACATGTCCGCTAGAGTACAAGCTAGATATGTTTTTCCTGTGGCTGTGGTTTTGACGTCACCGTCTTTCATAATATAAAAACTTTTGATGAGATTTCCAGCGTTTAGTTCATTTATAAAAAAGTGCATATAAGTTACCTCAATTTTCTTGTATTGAATGTGATTATGCATTAATTTTAACATTTATTGGTTAAAAAATCAATGTGCTAAAGGTAGAGTCTAAGTACTAATTCTCACTTTGTTTTCATGCTATTTCTTTTTTGGTTGTATTTTTTGTTAAAAAACATTGTAATCACTGATGCCTATATGTATAATTAATATGTATCTTTATATTTAGGGGCGACTATCATGGAATTCAAAATACCACCATTTGTTTATTTTTATGGTAATTATGACAATACAAAAAAGGGTAATACATATACAGGTTCAATTGGAACTAATCCTGAAACTGGCTGTTTTAATACTGTAACTTTTTGCTATAAGCTATGGTTGACAAAAGATGAAGAAGACCCAGATAGCATTATGCAATTAAATGCAAAGTATTGGTATAGAAATCCTTGGAATTCTGATGTGAAAATAGTTGACGGTGATTCTGAAGTTTTTGAGGCCTCTGAACAGGGTGTAAGAACAGCTGAAAAGTGGCTGGTTAAGAAAATGACCGAAAAATCATTCTAGAGAGGTTAAATGATTTGCAAAACGTTGTTGAAGTTGTAGCTGCTCTAATATGGGATGGTAATAAGTTTCTAATATGTCAAAGACCTGCAAACAAAGCCAGAGCTCTTTTGTGGGAGTTTGTTGGTGGTAAAGTTGAAAAAGGTGAAAGCTTAGAAGAAGCACTTGCTAGAGAATGCAAAGAGGAATTGGACATTGAAATTGAGGTTGGGACTCTGTTTTTTGAAGTTGTTCATGAGTATCCTGATATTACCATTCATTTGAACTTATTTAATTGTTTGGTGAAAGATAAAGCGAAGATAAAGTTGCTTGAGCATAATGCTGCTGATTGGATTGAAAAAGAAAAAATAGACAATTATGATTTTTGTCCGGCTGACACTGAAATATTGGCGGAAATAAAGAAAATACCAAATGCATGTGATGAGTATCGCCATTTCAAAGGTAACGAATATCAGGTAAAGGACATTGCTATTGATACAAGAAAGCCTGATCTTCTAGTCATTTATGCCGATAAGAAGACGCCTACAAAAATTTGGGCTAGACCATTTAGAGAATGGATAGAAACGATCACAAGAGACGGGAAGACTTTTTCGAGATTCACAAAAAATGACTGAATTTGAATATAAAATAATTAAGAGTGATAGAAGAACATTATCTATAGAAATAAAAAATGATGGCTCGGTATTAGTTAGAGCCCCAAGACGTATGAATACAAAGACTATTGATGATTTTGTTAATCAAAAACGTTCATGGATAGTAAAACATATTCAACAAGCCAAGAATAAGTTGGATTCATCTGAAGAATTGGAAGACTTTTCAAAAGAAGATTTGAATGAGTTGAATAAAAAACTTAGAGCAATACTCCCAAATAAGTTGGAATACTACTCGAAACTAATAGGCGTAGAGTATTATAAGGTTTCATATCGATGTCAAAAGACACGATGGGGGAGTTGCAGTTCAAAAAACAATTTAAACTTTAATATTCTTTTGGCAGCAATGCCAGAAGATATTTTGGATTATGTTGTTGTTCACGAGTTATGTCATATAAAACAGCATAATCATTCCAAAAAATTTTGGAATGAAGTGGAAAAGATTATTCCTGACTATAAATTAAAAAGAAATTGGTTAAAAGAAAATGGAAATAGATTCATCAATAGTGTAAGACAGGGAGGTGCTAATATTGGAGACTGATATTTATGAGATTATTTTGTTAATTGCTTTTGTGGTAATATTTGCGGGCATTTTCACTTTCATAATTGTTAAGTCAATTAAAACTTTCAACAAGAATGTTATTAAGAACAAGAAAAAAGAAACAGTGGAAGTGGAGATTGTTGGAAAAAGAGTTAGATACTCGAAAAAATTCAAAAAGAGTTATATTGAAAAAATCGAACTTGAAAAGCAAGCAAATATGCAAAATAAAGAAGTTGAAACGGATGTTGGCGAAGTTTCTGAGCAAAAATCAACTTCAAGTGACCAAATTGACACAACTACAACAAATGTTGAAAATAGCGAACAGCAACCTACTGTGAGTGAAGAAGATAAATATGACATATCTATTGTTGCATATAAGATGGCGTTTAAAAATCTAGATGATGATACAATCAATGAGTATAATGTTGATGAGTATTACTATAATAATTTCGATGTTGGCGCTATAGGTGAGCTATCATTTAAAGGTATGAAATTTGTTAAGTTTGTACAGACTGGTATCGTAAAGAAAAAAGATGATGGAGAGGGGAAAACTGATGAAACGTAATTTATCTAGGTTCGTTCTGCTAGTTATAGTAGTTTCATTTGCTTTATCTATTTTGTCCATAGGAGTGTTTGCCGAAAGTGTGGATTTATCAAAATATGGTAGATATATGCTTTCTAAAATGCCTGGTGGCGCGGATTTGGTGAAGACCTATGACGAGTTTGAGGCAGCAATCGACGCAGGATTGACAACAGTTGATTTTTCAACATTGATTCCGATGGAGACTTTTTCTAATTATATCTACACAGCATTGGAAAATGATCATCCAGAATGGTATTATTTTGAAAGAAACAGTACACCTGTGTACTATCAAAATGCTGAAGGTTTTCCTGTAGTAAAAGCTAATCCGGCGTACAATAAGCTTAATGCTTCATCATACAAAACTGCTTTTGATAATGCTGTGAAAGCTTGTATAGCATTGTCAGGGGTAACTAACGAAATGAGTGATTATGAAAAATCGCTAAGAATACATGATGCTTTGTGTAAAACTGTGACTTATGATTATTCGTTGTCAGGAGAGAATATATACAATGCGTATGGTGCATTGGTAGAGGGCTCTGCTGTATGTCAAGGATATGCGAAGGCTTATCAATATTTGTTGAAACAAGTTGGCATATCATCTAGTGTAGTTACTGGTTTGTCATATAATGTAGCTACAGCTCAGACCGATAGACATATGTGGAATATTGTTTTACTTGATGGAGAGTATTATCTAACAGATGTTACTTGGGATGATCAAAATGGAGATATTTTCCACGGATATTTAAACGTTACTACTGATACAATGAGTGAAGATCATATTACTCAAATGGTATATGATGTTCCGCTATGCACTGCTACAGCAAATAATTATTTTCTAAAAAATGGCGGAATAGTGTATGTAAAAGATAGTGCTCCATATGTAGAGAACGAAAATGAAGTGTACAACTATGTAAAGAGTGGAATTTCAACCACTGGTGTTGCAAAAATATTCGTTATTGGAACAAACAAGGGAAATATTTTCTCATGGTATAATAGCGTAGTTAATAAGTTGGTTAATGACCTTGGTTATACAGGCACAATTAATATTGGCGCAACTTATGTTGGAAGAGAGTTTCACCTTATCATGAGTGCCGAACATGGACAGTCGACAACACCTACAACATCAACAACGGTGACAACTGCAACAACGCCTACAACATCGACAACGGCAACAACTGCAACAACGCCTACAACATCGACAACAGCGACAACTGCAACAACACCTACAACATCAACAGCGGCAACAACTGCAACAACGCCTACAACATCGACAACGGCGACAACTGCAACAAC
>JAKSVJ010000005.1 GCA_024408015.1 Clostridia bacterium | reverse complement strand
GTGATATGAATTGGAATAAGTTTGATCATCATCTAAAACAGCCTCACTTGATTGAAGACCGATTCTAATGACATTAACATTGTTGTCTATAAACACTTTCAATGCAGCTACCGTGCGATTGATTAAATCCTCTTCTGTAGGCATATTGTAACTTCCTGATTTTGCCATATCACAAAGTTCTGTGTCTATAAAAACTACAGTTGGATAAATTCTAGCTCCGTCTGCGCCAACTTCGCAAATTGACTTAGCTGTATATATCTCATCGTCAATTGATGAACCCGGAAGACCTGTCATCATTTGACCAATAAGTTCAAATCCATATTTTTTGATGAGTTTACAAGCATTAATTCCATCAAGAGCAGTATGGCCTCTTTTGCAACTAGTCAACACTGTATCTCTCATGCTTTGTAAACCAAGTTCTATTGATGTTACTCCATATTGCTTTAATATGTTCAATATCTCTTCATCGATATAATCTGGTCTTGTAGATAATCTTATCGAATCTACTAATCCTCTATCTATATAAGATTTAGCTATTGTTAATAGTTCAATCATATCTTCTCTTGGTATTCCTGTAAAACTGCCACCAAAATATGCAATTTGGCATTTTTGACCTGGTTTTATGGTCTCAAGAGCTGTATCAATATCGCGTCTTACTGAATTCATATCAAATGAAACATGGCCCGATATTTTTCTCTGATTACAAAATACACAAGTATTTGGACATCCAAGATGAGGAATAAATATTGGAATATTTATGTGGCTTTTCATTACTTTTCTATGGAGCCGAAGTATTCAAGCGCGTGTTCGGCAGCCATCTTCTCGGCTTCTTTTTTACTTGAACCAGAGCCATGGCCCATAACATTGTTCTCTACCAAAACATCACATTCGAATTTCTTGTCATGATCAGGACCACTCTCTGATGTGATTTTATATACCGGTGGTTCTCCACCGCCACGTTGAACAATTTCTTGAAGTTTGGATTTTGGATCTGAGAACTTATGCTGTACTACTATAGAGTTTGATGTTTCTATAGCAAAAGATAGAACAAATGTTCTAGCAGGTTCAATTCCACCATCAAGGTAAATTGCTGCAATCAAAGCTTCAAAAGCATCTTCTAGATTCTTTTGTTTTTCTCTTCCCCCAGATTGCTCTTCACCATGACCAAACATCATGTATTGACCCAACTTAATTCTTCTAGCATAACCAGCAAGAGATGAGCTATCGACAATTTCTCTTCTTATACTTGAAAGTCTACCTTCATCCATTGTTGGATACTCGTTAAACAAGTAATTACTAACAACCAATGACAACACAGAATCTCCCAAGAATTCTAAACGCTCATTGCAAACAACGCCTTTGTCACGTGATTCGTTTGCATAAGAAGAATGGCATAGTGCTTGTTTTAAATAATCCCTATTGTTAAAACTATATCCAATTGTGGACTCTAACTCTGTATATATACTCATTCTTTAATTTCATCTTTCTTTAATTGAACTTTCGGGAATTTATCAAAGTACATTGAAATCTTGTCAACAACTCCCGTTTCAACACATTTTGCTGCTTGTTCTAGCGCTGCACAAACTGCCTCTTTATCAGAATTACCGTGTGCTTTGATAATTGGTTTTGATAAACCTAAGAATGGAGCACCGCCGTATTTCTTTGCATCAAATGAGTTGGCAATGTTCTTTATGTCTTTTACAACGAGCATCGCAGAAATCTTTCCAGATACACCACTGAACACATTTTCTTTTAACAAACCAAAGATAAGTTTTCCAACACCTTCACATGTCTTGAGCATGATGTTTCCGGAGAATCCGTCAGCAACCAAAACATCACAGCCGCCAACTATAGCGGATTTGCTTTCTATGTTTCCGATGTAGTTTATATCTGTTTGCTCTTTAAGAAGTTTGTTTGCTTCAACATGAATTGTTGTTCCTTTGTGATCTTCTGTACCATTGTTCAAAAGACCAATTCTTGGATTTTGAACACCCATAATGCATTCCATGTATGCTTTACCAAGATAAGCAAATTGAAGTAGGTATTCTGGTGTAACATTGATCGTTGCGCCGCAATCCAATAGCAAAAGTGGTTTGCCAAAGTTTATCATTGTTGCAAGTGCTGCTCTTCTTACACCCTTGATTCTCTTAGCCTTCAAGGATGAGCCTGTGAAAAATGCGCCTGTGTTTCCTGCTGATACTGCGGCATCTGCTTTATTTGATGCAACAATATCAATTGTTTTAGCCATTGAAGAATTACTGTGTTCTTTCAGTATGCTCATAGGTTCATCTTCCATGGTGATTACATCATCAGCATGAACGATTTCAAAACCATCAAGTGGCTCTTTAACTGAATCAAGATACTCTCTAATCTCTCTTTCGTTTCCGACCAAAGTGATTTCATAATCTTTATGTTTTCTCTTCGCCAAAATGGCTCCGGCAACAAATTCGGATAGTGGTTTGTCTCCACTCATAACATCAAGAACAATTTTCATAAAACCCTCCGCCAGAAAGCAATAGTATATTAATTATATTATACACATATATATTAGATTTTCAACAAATTTTTGACACAAAAAGCAAATGCGGAAAAGAATTTTTCCTTCTTCTCCGCATCGATTTTTTTAATTTTGTTCTTCCTTGTAACCACACTCTTTATTAGTGCAACACAAAACATTTTTTGCCTGTTTTAATGCCAGCATTGAACCACAGTTTGGACAAGTTTTATTTGTAGGCAAATCCCACATTGAGAAATCACATTTTGGATAATTCTCACAGCTATAGAACACTGCATTGTGCTTACCTTTGCCCTTTAAAACTTTGCCTCCGCACTTTGGACATGGTACATCAATTTCTTCTCTAATTGCTTTTGTATATCTGCATTTAGGAAATGATGAACATGCATAGAACTTACCATATCTAGAAGAACGGATAAGTAGTGGAGATCCACATTTTTCGCACTTAAGGTCAGTCTGTTCTGGCTCTGTTTTTGCAGTAGTTTTCTTTGCTTTAGAATCATCAAGTGATTTGATATTTTGACATTCCGGGAAACCTGGGCAAGCAGCAAATTTGCCATACTTACCAGTTTTGATTACCATCTTTCTACCACACTTGTCGCAAACAATATCAGACTCTTCATCTGGAATCTTTACTTTGTTTTCTTTCAAGTGCTCTTGGGCATCTTTAAGTGTGTTAGAAAAGTCACCATAGAAGCCACTCAAAACGTTTTCAAATGACTCATTTCCGGATGCTATTTCGTCAAGAGATGTTTCAACATTTGCTGTGAATTTATAGTCAACAATCTTTGGGAAATTCTTCTTCATCAAGTCAACTGTTGCAACTCCAAGTGGAGTGGATTTGAACAATTTCTTTTCAAGAACAACATAGCCTCTATCAATAATTGTTGAAATTGTTTGAGCATAAGTTGAAGGTCTTCCGATACCCTTTTCTTCCATCACTTTTACAAGTGAGCCTTCTGTGTATCTTGCTGGTGGTTCTGTGAATTTTTGTGTTCCAGTAACACCCTCACATTTAACCTCATCATCTTTTGTAATCTTGGATAATTTTCCTGATGACTCCTCATCATCCGAGTCATTATATACAGCCAAATAACCATCAAAAATTGCGTTGCTTGCGCTTGATTTGAAGATGTGTTTTGAGCATTTAAATGTTGCCTCAGTTATCTCAAATTCAGCATTTTTCATCTGTGAAGCAACGAATCTTTCCCAAATCAATTTGTACAATTTATACTGGTCTGTTGTCAAATGTTCTTTAACAATTTCAGGAGTTAATTCTACGTTAGTTGGTCTAATAGCTTCGTGTGCATCTTGTGCTGAAGACTTTGATTTGAACACTCTTGGTTTTGGTGGATAATATGATTTTCCAAATCTATCTACAATATATTTCTTTGCAAGTTGACTAGCTTCATCTGATACTCTAAGGGAGTCAGTTCTCATGTATGTAATAAGACCATGAGTGCCTCCATTAGCGCTACCAACGTTAACACCTTCATATAGTCCTTGAGCAATCTTCATGATTCTGCTTGAATGATATCCAAGTCTTCTTGAAGCTTCCTGTTGCAATGTTGATGTTGTAAACGGTGGAGCTGGGCTCTTTGATTTTGTTGAAGTTACAAGAGATGCTATCTCAAATTTGCCATTATTGCAATCTTCAATAATTTCATCTGCCATTTCTTTGCTTGTGAGTTCTCTCTTCGCTTCACTACCATAATATTTAGCAGTAATCTTTGTTCTTGAGCCAACTTTCAAATCAGCTTCAACAGTCCAATATTCTTTTGGTACAAATGAATTGATTTCGTTATCTCTATCAACGATGAGTCGTGTAACAACTGATTGTACACGTCCGGCAGATAAACCGCTCTTGATGGTTTTCCACAAATATGGGCTTAATTTATATCCCACAATTCTATCCAAAACTCGTCTTGCTTGCTGAGCATCAACAAGGCTCATATCAATTGGTCTTGGCTTTTTAATTTCTGATTGAACAATAGATTTTGTAATTTCATTAAAAGACACACGCAAACATTTTTCAGGTTCTAATCCCAAAACATAAGCGATATGCCAAGAAATAGCTTCGCCTTCGCGATCAGGGTCAGTCGCAAAATATACAGCTTCAGCATTTTTTGCTTCTTTTTTAAGTTGTGATATTGTATCTGACTTTCCTTGAATTGTTATATATTTAGGTTTGAATCCATTATCAACATCAACACCCAGAGTGCTTCTTGGAAGGTCTCTAATATGACCTTTAGTAGCTAGCACTTTATAATCTTTACCTAGGTAAGATTCAATTGCTGGTGCTTTGAATGGAGATTCAATAATTATTAGCTTACTCATTATTAATTTTCCTTCTTTGCTTTGTCGAAAAGAAATTATATTGGTTGTGATTGTTTTTGTCAACAACCTTTTACAAACGATCTCTTGACACTTCCCACATGAGAACTGATGCGGCAACCGCTGCGTTCAATGAATTAACATTCTCCATCATAGGAATAATGATACTTCCATTACAAGCAGGAACTGTACTTGAAGACACGCCTCTTCCTTCATTTCCGACAACAAAAGCAATTTTACCATTGTGGTCAATTTTCCTTACGTCAACAGCATTTTCATTCAGTACTGCCGCGTATACTTTATATCCATCTTGTCTTAAATTTTCTATTGCAGTAATAACATTACATCTTACTGTATTAACTCTAAAAAGAGAGCCCATACATGAACGAACTGTCTTTGGATTAAACAGATCAACCCCATTGTCACCAATATATACACAGTCAATACCCATAGCATCGGCACATCTAATAATCGTGCCCAAATTACCAGGATCTGATATCTCGTCTAAAACAATAGATATATTCTTTTCGTTACCATCTTTTTTTGATGGTGAATAATACTTTAATACGGCAAAGATTCCTTGTGGAGCATTCTCATTTGTAATTTTTGAAAACACTTCACTTGAAACTTCATATTTTTCTTTACAATTTGCTTTTGAAATATCATCAGAATATTTTAAAATTGCATCTTCCGTAACAAATACTCTAACAAATTCAGCACCACTTTGCATAGCTTCTCTAAATAGTTTTATGCCCTCGATAAAAAAACACTTGCTAGATTCTCTGTATTTTCTATCAACAAGTTTAGATGCTTCTACAATTTTATTATTGCTACGGCTTGTTATTTTTTCTAAATTTAATACCTGCATTTAAATACTCCACAAAAAAGCCAAAAACCAAAGTACACGTATACGCGCGTACTTTGGTTTAGTTGAAATCATTTTTCTTATTTGTTGAGAGCTGCTTTAGCTGTATCAACGATTGAAGCAAAAGCTTCTTTGTCGCTTACTGCGATTTCAGCAAGCATCTTTCTGTTGAGATCAACACCAGCGAGCTTAAGACCATGCATAAGCTGTGAGTAGTTGATTCCGTTAACCTTAGCCTGAGCTGAGATTCTTGTGATCCATAGTGAACGGAAATCTCTCTTTTTGAGTTTACGTCCTGTGAATGCATAGTTACCGCTCTTCATTACGGCTTCTTTAGCCATCTTGAAGTGCTTTGACTTTGAACCCCAGTAACCTTTAGCTGCTTTTAAAATTTTCTTTCTAGTTTTGCGCGTCATCATCGCGCCCTTAACTCTTGCCATTTCTCTTTTCCTCCTACTTTCCCGATATTAGTTGTGTATGAGTGACTTGATTGTAGGTGCGAATGACTCACTCAAGTATGCGTTGCGTCTGAGCTGACGTTTACGTTTAGCTGTCTTCTTTCCAAGTTTGTGACGACGGAAAGAGCTATTTAATTTAACCTTACCGCTCTTTGTTACGGTAAATCTTTTAGCAGTAGCGCTATGTGTTTTGATTTTTCCCATTTTTCTAATATCCTTTCGGTTTATTTTTTATTGTTGATTGGCGCAAGGATCAATGTAATTGTTCTACCTTCAAGTACAGGTTTTTTATCTGCACTGCCATATTCCTTACATGTCTCTTGGAAACGACCTACTACTTCTAATCCAAGTTCAGTGTGGAACATTTCTCTGCGCGCTTTAAATTTTAATACGACTTTAACTTTGTTTCCATCTTGTAGGAAACGGATTGCATGCTTAGCTTTTGTTTCAAAATCATGGTCGCCAATGTTACAAGTCAACTGAATTTCTTTAATTTCTATAACCTGCTGTTTCTTCTTGGCTTCTTTTTCACGTTTCTCTTGCTCGAAACAGAATTTGCCATAATCCATTATTTTGCAAACAGGTGGCTGAGCCTGCGCAGCTATCATAACGAGATCATATCCGGCATCATTTGCCTGCTTAAGAGCTTCTTCGATTTTTACGATACCAACCTGCTCGCCTTCAGCACCAATAAGTCTTACTTCAGGGGCTTTGATATCCTCGTTGATTTGATGATCGCCTTTGTTACTAATAAGTAAACACCTCCAATTGAGTGTAAAAAAATGCGGAAAGTCGAGACTCTCCGCATAAAAATACAGTACATAAAACAATACCGAAAATTCTTACTTATTAACCGGACTCGTATACGGAACGGTGAGAACGGAGAACGCTCTACTTCTTTGTCCTACGTATTCTATCACCTTAACGAGTCTTTGTCAAGCACTTTTTCTTCTTGTTTCAAAGTAATTTTGACTGTTTTTAAATTATTTTGTTCCGAAAATTCTGTCTCCGGCATCGCCAAGACCAGGAACAATATATTTATTTTCGTTGAGTTTTTCATCCAAAGCAGCAAGATAAATATCTACATCTGGGTGAGCATCCTGAACAGTCTTAACACCTTCTGGTACACCAACAAGGCACATGAGTTTGATGTTT
This sequence comes from Clostridia bacterium, assembly GCA_024408015.1. Taxonomy (GTDB): domain Bacteria; phylum Bacillota; class Clostridia; order Oscillospirales; family CAG-272; genus RGIG6816. The sequence continues at coordinate 8,865 of JAKSVJ010000005.1, read as the reverse complement.
TTACATCCACGGTCTTTGAGCATTGTGATGGCATCTCTTGAAGAACCACCAGTAGCGAGCATTGGGTCAACAAGAATTACAATTCTCTTATCAACGTCTTCTGGTAATTTGCAGTAGTATTCAACAGGTTCATGTGTAACTGGGTCACGATACAAACCAATAAAACCAACTTTAGCAACAGGTACAAGTTCAAGAAGTGAGTTCATCATTCCCAAGCCGGCACGAAGAATCGGAACTACAGCTAATTTCATACCAGAAATCTGCTTGCCTACCATCTTGCAAATAGGTGTCTCGATGTTAATGTCTTCCAATGGAAGGTCTCTTGTTACTTCGTAACCCATCAAAAGTGAGATTTCATCAAGAAGCTGACGGAAGTCTTTTGAACCAGTTTCTGTCTGTCTCATAAGTGTCAATTTGTGTTGGATAAGTGGGTGATTAATTACATGTAATTCGCTCATTGTAATTCTCCTTGTTGTTTTTTATTTCATTCTTATTTTTTTCGTTATTAATGTTAACCTAAAATTGTTTTGTCGATAACAAAATCAATTTTTCCAAGGTCAACTCTAAATGTTCTTCCGTCAAGGTAAGACAGAATTGATTTGGTATCTTTTTCAAATACCAATTTGTATGAATACAAAGCTTGATGATTATATCCCTTTTGTCTATCTTGTTTGTTCTCAGCATATTTGCCATCACCAACAAGCGGGTGTCCAATTGAAGCCATGTGAGCTCTAATTTGATGAGTTCTTCCAGTTACAAGTTCAACCTCAAGCAAACTGTTAGTTCCATCAAAATATACCACTTCATACTTTGTTACAATTTCAAGAGCATCATCTCTACCACCTGGCTTGAACTTATATACCTTAACCATGTTGGTTTTGTGATCTTTAATCAAGTAGCCTTTAAGAGTATCAGTCTTTTTTTCCATTTTACCATGAACAAGGCACAAGTAGTACTTTGAAACAGTCCTATTTTTAATTTTCTCGTTCATTACCCTTAAAGCTTCAGCATTTTTTTCTTCTTCTACAATTCCAGAAGTGTTTCTGTCTATACGGTTACACAATGCTGGCGCAAATGAATTTTCATCTTCTGGTTTATATGAACCATTCTTCCAAAGATATGCTTTAACTTGTTCAATCAATGTGTTTTGTTCGCCGTCTGTATCGCTATGGCATAGTAGTCCAGCTGGCTTATCACAAATGATTATATTTTCGTCTTCATAAACGATGCCAAAACATGGATTGATGTTTTTATAAAAACTATCTTTCTTTCCAGTATCCAAAAATTCATCTTTGCAAAATAGCTCTATAGTATCGCCAACATTCAATATTTGTGATATTTCTGCTCTATGGCGATTAACCTTGATTTTCTTGGTTCTTATGAATTTGTACATCATGGATGGTGGCATTGATTTATACGTTTTAGTAATAAATTTATCTAAACGCTGCCCTGCATCGTTTTTTCCTATTGTTAGGATTACCATCTATACTAGTTCTCCAAAAATTTGTTCTTTTTCTGTAGATACAACTCTAACTCGTCTGATTTGACCTTGTAATGATTCTAAATTTGTTACACACACTTCAAACATTTCAGGTGTGTGACCAATTTGCATATCACCCTTAGGTGTTTCAAATAAAACGTCAAATTCTGTACCTGGCTTGATGCTAGAATATAACGTGCATGAAACTCTCTTTGCAGTATGTCCTATAGAATTTGCTCTTGCGATTTTCTCACTACGTAAAATCTGTCCAGACATCTTTGCAGCTTCAGTTCCTTCTCTTTTAGAGAATGGAAAAATATGACAATGTAAAAATCCTATTTTCTCTATTATTTCACATGTTTGCACATAATCATCATATGTCTCACCCGGAAATCCTGCGATAATATCGCAAGTAAAAGTCACATTAGGAATGCATTTTTTTGCAAAATCAACCTTGGCAAGAACTTGCTCTGCGTTGTACTTTCTCTTCATTGCAGCTAGAACATTTGAGCTTCCACTTTGCAATGATAAATGGAAACTTGGCATAAATTTCTTTGTCTTTGATAATGTTTCAACAAATTCACGAGTCAATACTGAAGGCTCTAGTGAACCGAGTCGAATTCTTTCTATTCCTTCAACATTATCAATTTCCTTTATCAAATCAGCAAGTTTTTCGCCCGTATCCTTACCATAAGATGCAGTCTCAACCCCCGTTAAAACTACCTCTTTATATCCCATTTTTGCCAAACGGCAAACTTCTTTTATAACATCAGTTTTTAAACGAGATACAACTGGACCACGCGCATATTTGATAGAACAATAAGCACAATTATTATCGCATCCATCTTCGATTTTGACATAAGCTCTTGTATTATCAGAATGCATTACATCCATGTTTTCATATGGAGCTTTATCGATATCCACTATTGAGTATTCGTCAACTCTTCTGCCCTCACAAAGAGCAATAGCAGCATCTACTACGCTTAATTTATTTCTGTTTCCACATATGTATGAAGCAACATTTAATTCTTGCAAATCTTCAAGCTTGTACTGAGACAAACATCCCATTACGATAACATGAGCTTTAGGATTTGTATTTTTTGCTCTTCTTACATACTGTCTTGATTTTCTGTCACTCTCTCCAGTAACAGCACAAGTGTTTACTATATATATATCACAAACATCATTGAAATCTTTGATTTCAAATCCTGCTTCAATTAATTTATCTACAACTGCCTCACTCTCATATTGATTGACACGACAACCAAGAGTATAGATTGAAGCAGAATACTTTTTATTCATCATGCAATATACCCAAAAAGTGCCGTCGGAAAAAACCGGCGGCAAAGATAATTATTCAACTATGTAAGCTTTAATTTCGTCAAATATGCCTTCGCAATCGTCACTGTGAACAGTCAATTTGATTGGATTCATCAAATCTAAGCTGAAGATACCCATAATAGACTTTGCGTCAACAAGATATCTACCACTTGAAAGGTCAATGTCACATTCATATTTACGAACGATATCAACAAAATCACGTACAGCTTCAATTGAAGATAATTTTATTGTTGTTGTTTTCATTTTGGTTTCCCTCCGCTCTTTAAACTACATATATTATACATTTTATTATATAAATGTCAACTAGAGTTGGCTCTAAAACAAAAAGATTGCGAAAAAAATTCTAATGTGGTAAAATACTACCAAAGAGGGTGAAACTAATGAGAGTAAGAAAAAAGAAAAATGGGGCTGTTAGATTTGAAGCTGCTTCTGATGTAATAACAGACATTCCAAAAAAAGAGCCTTTTGAATATATAGTAACAGAAAAAGTCGGAGAATATGACAAATATTGCCTTGAGATTGGATGTGGAAAAGGTTCCTTCTCAACTGAAATTGCAAGACGCAACCCTAATAAAGGTTTTGTGGCAATGGAACTAGTAAAGGATGTTATCATCTTTGCCGCTGAAAAAGCAAAAGCTGCAGAGTTGCCAAACCTCAAGTTCATTTGTTCTGATGCAGCAGTAATAAACGATATTTTCCCAAACAAAACATTTGATACAATTTACATTAACTTCTGCGATCCTTGGCCTAAAGCTAGACACGCAAAACGTAGATTGACTTATCATGACTTTTTGGAAAAATTCAAACTCATACTTAAAGACGATGGAAAAATCGAATTTAAAACTGATAACAGAGATTTATTTGACTTCTCTCTTCCTGAATTTGAGATGGCTGGATATGTTCTTAGTGATGTATGTTATGACCTTCATAATAGCGAATACATGAAAGAAAACATCATGACCGAATACGAGAAAAATTTCTCTCAAAAGGGATTTGCTATCAATAGACTTGTTGCAAGAAAAAAATAGGATAATTCTTGCGCCACAATAATTTTCAGGTATTTTATCATTTTTTTAAAAAAGTTGTTGATTTTTTTATGGACACATGATATAATTACCAACGCACATTATGGATATGAGGCAAGCGAAAGCTTGTTAATATATTAAGATTTAAAACTAGGAGGTGCAAAATGGCAAAATGTATGTACTGCGGTAAGGGCGTGACATTCGGTCACAACGTATCCCACTCAAACCGTAAAACAAGCAGAACATGGAAACCTAATATAAGAAAGGTAAGCGCCGTTGTTGACGGAACACACAAAACAGTTACAGTTTGTGCTCGTTGCCTTCGTGAGGGCAAGGTTGAAAGAGGCTAATTAGCACCTGTTATATTAAAATCCATTCCCCTTCATTATGAAGGGGATTTTGCATACATAGGAGATTAATAATGCCAATAGCTTTGGTTAGCGAGTCTTTGCCAACGCAAATAAAAGAAGCGCTTAGACAAAAGATAGATGTTTTGGAAATTCCAAAATCAATCTTAGGAGATTCACCAATTTCCGGTCATCCAGATATTCTAATCGGTAAAATTGGCAACACTATATTTGTTAATAGCAAAGAACAACAACTAATTAATACCCTTTCAAAGAATAACATTCCCTTTGTTGAGTCAGAACACGATTATTCAAGTACTTATCCAGGAGATTGTGCTTTGAATTTCTTTCAAATAGATAACTATTTGTTTTGCAAATCAAACATTTTAGCTCCTGCGGCATATGAATATGCAAAGAACAAGAACTTAACTATTGTCGACTTAAAGCAAGGCTACGCAAAATGCTCGACAATAGTTATGAACAATAAAATAATCACCGCTGATAAAAATATAACAGCCAATGTTTCAAAACTTGGATATGAGGTTTGTCATATTTTGCCTGGTGGAATAAAACTTGATCCTTATGACTATGGTTTTGTAGGTGGCGCAAGTTGCTATTTCGATAACAATCTTATCTTTTTTGGAAATCCAACAAACCTTAGCTCATGGAGCCTTATTAAAACTTTCTGTGATAAAAATAACATTACAATAAAAACTTTTGATCTACCATTGACCGACTTTGGTGGAGCAATCATTTTAGGAGATTAGTATGAAAGGTTTTGAATCAAAACAGTTTAATTTAAGAGAAGATCGTCCAAATGTTAAACTTGAATCTTTTTGTGCTTCTGTAGATAAAGAACGTCCATTCAACGCAAAGCGCAAAGCCATCCTTGTAATTCCAGGTGGAGCTTATTGGATGTGCTCATCAAGAGAGGGCGAACCTATAGCACTTTATTACCTTGCTAGAGGTTTTAACACTTTTGTTTTAACATATAGCGTATACCCAAATGCTAAATATCCGGAACCACTAATTGATGCTAGTCTTGCAATGAAATTCATCAAAGATCATGCAGAAGAATTTTGCATAGATCCAGAATATGTATACGCAATCGGATTTTCCGCAGGTGGTCACCTTGCTGGACTTCTTGCTACATCATGGCATGAAAAAGCCATCTACGATAGAATTGATATGCCTTATGGCTACAACAAGCCACGTGGTGTTATTCTCTCATACCCTGTAATTACATCATATGAAAAAGCTCATAGAGGATCTATTAACAACATTCTTGGAATGAGTGACAGTGAAAATGCTGATCCAGAACTACTTGATATGGTATGTCTTGACAAGAAGGTTGACGATAAGACTTGTCCTGCATTCATTTGGCACACAGCTACAGATAACGTAGTTCCTGTTCAAAACTCACTCATGATGGCAGAAAAGTTAGCTGATAACAAAATACCATTTGAACTTCACATCTACCCTAAGGGTTCTCACGGCTTATCACTTGCTGATGAAACAGTTGGCGTAGGAGATGATCCAATCATCTCAAGAACTAGAGCTTGGATTGAAGATTCAATCAAATGGATGAAAAGCATTTAATTAAGCAAAGACACAAAGCAAGGTACCACCTTGCTTTTTTTGTTGCTCTGTCTCGGCATACAAACATGAATGCTTCACTTTTTGCTGGACTTTTCAACTCAATTGTGGTAATATATGATGAATTCGTTTTTGCACGAATTAAATTTATGTGTGAATAAAACACTTACAGAAAGAAGGTTGGCTTTATCCAATCACAATGAGGATATTAGCCGAATTTTATGATAAGAAAAATTTATACCGAAACAGGAAAAACCACAGAATATCCAATAAAACCTGTTATGAGCCGTTTTGTATCTCCTTGGGATACAAGTGGATGGTATAGCGTACTTCCTAATTTTTCAAAAGGATGCAAAGTATATTCAAATTCAAATGAAACTGTTGAGAGCTGCCCTACAGAGCTTGAAAACGCTGAATATATAATGACATTCAACTCATTCGCTGATGGTTTTGATGATAAGCAGGAAGTTGATTTCTATGTTGAGCAAGACTCTATTGTTTATGTATGTTTTGATAATAGAATAGGTTCATTCCCTTCTTTCACTTCTGATTTTGAAAAAACATCTATGGAGATTGAACTCTCTGGTGGTCTAAAATATACAGTATTCGAAAAAGAATATTCTGACGGTGACCAAGTGCACATTCCTGGCATCACAGGTGAATGCAACCACTTTTTCGTACTTGCAAAGCCTAAATTTGTTGATAACACAACAAAAGAATTAACAGCAGTACCAAAACAATCATCAAACCTTCCTGCTAATAAGAGAAAGGTTTATACATATTATATTAATGAGGTTTTCAATAGCGAAGAATCTATTGGTACTTTCCTTGTACATGGCGATATTAAAATCGAAAACGATGACAATAACACATATGGTGTAATGTACAACAATAGTTCTATTAGGAGAAAATTGTTCGGTAACAATGTAATTTGTGAAGCTACAGTTATCCCTGTTTTGAGCGAAGGTTCATATACTCTTTGTTCTTTCGTTGATGATGAAGAGAACACTATTGCCTCATTTGTAATTAACAACGGTAAACTCACTGCTTCAACAAATGTTAGTTCAAAGGATATAACAAAAGTTACATTCAATAAAGAACTTGTGCTTTCTTTGAACTATAACGAAGAAGAACAAACTGCATCATTTAAAGTTAATAGTGTTGATACCGGAATTGTTCTTAAAGCAAAAGGAAAAATCGATTCAATTTGCTTCTCTTCTGAAAATGGTGTCCTAAAAATTGATGATATCAAGGCATTTGATAACACAGAAACATATATAGTTAACGAAACAGGTATCAGCTTAAAACCATCTAGCTTTGAATCTACAGCTAATGCTTTGGTTAAAAATGTTCCTATTCCTTTCAAAAAGAGACCTTCAATTTCTCTTGCATCAAAGAATGACGAGTGCGCATCAACAGTATACAACTTCAACTCAATAAGTGGAGTTGGTAGTGTGGAAGTTAAAGTCAAAGCTACTACAAGAGATATGTGCAAAATTTCTCTGGGCAATAACGATGAAGAACTATGTTCTGTTGCTCTTTATATGAACAACCTTTACGTTTCAGACGGAACAACATGGAAGAGAGTTTTTGCTGGACTCACAGACTGGATGTACTATCCTTGCAAAAACCAATTCTTAATAAAAGTATCTTTCAATACAGAACGTGGCACTTTTGATGTTTGGGTTGACGGTGCTTGTAGAGCAACAAACTTCAAATTAACTAATACTACAGCAATAAGCAATGTTGGTTTCACAACTGCTCCAAATTCCGAGATTTTAATCGGTAAAATTAAAGTATATGATTGCGTTGATTTCTCAAGAGGACTCATTCCTTGCGGAAAAGTATTTGACGTTAAGAAAGCTCCATACAATGCAGTAGGAGATGGCGTAACACTCGACACAGCAAAGATACAGCAAGCTCTCGATGATGCCGCTTTCACTGGTGGCACAGTTCTTATTGATGATGGTACATTCCTTCGTGGCGAGCTCTCTTTACGCTCTGACGAAACTCTATTTGTAACACCTAAAGCTACAATTATTGGAACTCAAGACCATAGTCAATATCCTTTAAAAGAGCCAAGATCAAGCTTATGTGCACACAGACAGCTCGGTAGAGGTCTTCTATATGGCGAAGATATCAAAAACATTACCGTAACAGGTGGTGGTATGCTTGATGGAAATGGTCTATATAGATTCAAAATGAATGACCCAATTAATGATAATAGAGTTGATGATGCAAGACCTGATATTGTTTATATTACATACTCACGTCACATCAATGTATCAAACATCAACTTTAAGAGTAGCTGCTTCTGGACTGTAGTTCCTTTGTCTAGTGGTAACGTTACTCTTCACAATCTTAATCTTGATTGTATGAATACACCTAATAGAGACGGTATCGACCCTGTTGACTGTCACGATATCACAGTTAGTGGTTGTTGCATCATGGCAGGTGACGATGGTCTTTGCTTTAAATCATCAGACCCTGTTGGTTGTTACAACATAGATGTACATGATATGATGATTCAATCTTTGGCTAGTGGTATCAAATTCGGAACTGACACATACTACAGCTTAACTGATGCTAAATTTGTTGACTGTACTGTTAAGAATGTTCAAAGATGCGGTGTATCACTTGAAACCGTTGATGGTGCTCTTGTTAAAAATGTAATATTTGAACGCATCGATATGGCTGACGTTAGCGCTCCTGTATACGTATGCGTAGGCGCTAGAAATAGATTGCCAAGAGGAATTGATGTAGTTCGTACAAGTAAAATCAACAAAGTTACATTCAAAGACATTAGATTTGAAGATGCATATCCATTCAGCTATACAAAAGAAATTCGTGAAAGCATTGTTTGTGGACAAAGCCCAACTCAATGCATTGACGGCATCACATTTGATGGTATGTATCTAGAACTCTTCGGAGGATCTAACGAAGTTCCTGGTTGCCTTAAGACTATAGATAATAAATATCCTGAATATGACAGACATGGTCTATCAGGAGGTCATGCGTTCGCATTTAGATTCTGCAAACACATCAAGATAAAGAGATGTAAAGTTATTCTAAAGAG
>JAKSVJ010000049.1 GCA_024408015.1 Clostridia bacterium | reverse complement strand
TAAACATGATGGTGTGTATATTTTAACTGGCAAAACACTTGTTGTTGGCGAATACAAAAATTCATCAACACCATTGACTATGGGTACATTTGCTCACGAACTTGGACACTATCTTGGTGCTCCTGACCTTTATGATACTGACAGTGATAACTGGACAAAATATGTTTCAGACATGTCTTTGATGTGTAAAGGTAATCACTGCGACGCTGGTAGTGGTGGTAGTGGATCAAATCCTTCATATATGGACCCATATTGTTTTATTTTAACTCGTCTTGGTCAGTCAACAACTGTTGTTGATGGTATCTACACTCTATATTCTAGAGATAGCCAAGAGGGCGAATACAACATTATTAGAATCAACACTCCTAACCCAACTGAGTACTACTTGATTGAAAATAGATCAAATTCAAGACTTGGACTATCATTTGACAAATCAACTAGTGTCTACAAGGGCATCGTTATATGGCACATTGATGAAAAGCTAGCAAAGAGAGGGGCAGTAAACACAAGCACATCAGGACATGACCTTGGTGTTGCAATATTGTCACCAAAATCTGTTTCAAACTATGAATGCTCATTCTACAACGATGGTGAAAATGGGAAAATAAAGTACACATTCCTTGCTAACAACCCAAAATACGAATTCCCAGTATCAAAAACTTGGTACACTTCAATGACTCCTGAGCAAGCTGAAGGCTTCAATCTCAAAGTTGAAGTCCTTAGCAATGTTGGTTCTGAAATGCAAATTGTAGTTACTGGTTCAACAGGAAATGGTATTGTAGTTAATTCCGAAGTTAAAGATGTAACTGAAAGCTCATTTACAATTGTTGGACAGCTTGAAAATCCAAATGACGTAAAGATAAGCAAAACAGGTATTATCATGTACGATTACAGTACTGGTAGTGAAATAATAAAGACTCTTGATATGGCAGATCTTCACGAAGATGGTACATTTGAAGTTAAATACGAAGGACTTGCTCCAAACACTGCATACAAATATGAAGCATTTGCGTCAGGCAGTTATGGTACGGCTTCAACTGAAGGATATGCAAAGACATCAAAGGTTGATGGTTATGCTGAAGTTCACCTTATAAGCAATTATAAAGGTGATAACAAAGAGAGAATAATTCAAGTCCCACTTGGAGAAACTCTTAGTTTCGCTTTTGATTATGAGTGGGAAGGTTACACATTTGGTGGATTCTATTTTGACAAACAGTGGAAGAAACAATTTGACCTAAGTTCTACATTTGATAACGAAGAAAAAATAACAATTTACGGCAAGTGGATTGAAAACAAGAATGCTGTAATGCTTAATGTGGTAGGTGCAGAAGTTGAAGATATGTATCCTGCAGAAAGAAGTAATTACTACAGAAGACCAGTCATTATTCCACGTGAGAACGATGAGTTTATTGGATGGTTCTTGGATGCAGAGTTTACAACTCCATATGATTTTACAAAGCGTGTTGGCGACGAACCATTGACAATTTACGCTAAGTGGAAGTCTGACGAAGTTATAATACCTGAAGAGACAACTCTTGAAATAACCACAACTATAGATGTTACTGCAGCAACTACATCAACAACAGAAGTTAAGCCACAACAAAGTGGTGGTTGCAAGTCAATAATAGGTGCTTCATCTATCGCTATACTTGTAGCAGTTACAACTCTTGGCGTTGCAATGATTAAAAAACGTTAATTAAAAGAAACGGCTATCGCAATGATGGCCGTCTTTTATTGTCCTCGATTTCCTTTTTTCTTGACAAAAATATTAATATGTGGCAAATTAAATTTAATGATACACATAGAGGTATATATATGAAATCGTTGAAACAGATTTTTAAAGAGGCTTTTGAAAATCTCAAAGGTCTTATAAATAACCCGGTTAAATTGATTCCAACGCTTGTCCTATCGGTAATTTGGATGGCATTTTCAATGATGTCTGCGTTCGGAGTTAATGTCCCTGCTGTTAGATTCCTATCCACTTTGACCTATGCCCGTGGTGGTATGTTTGGTGGTGTGTTTGGAATGATTGGTGGCATTTTTGGAAAGGCAATGTTCGCATATTGTGTGACAATGATTGTTAATTCAATTGTATCAAAAACTAATCCTTTCAAGAATATTAAAGCGGGATTTAAGAGCGCATTTGTTGGCATGACATCAAGCGGACTTGTAGCAATAGCTCCAGTTGTAATTGGTGCCGGTATAAGCATTATCATTTATTGGTTCCTTAATACAACATCAAGTCTTGTTAACATCGCAGCATCGGTTGCCGGTCTTGTTGTAACACTAAAGGTTTTGTGCAATAAATCGGGCTTAATTGGATCTCTTATCTTTACAATTCTAGGTAAGCTTTCTAAAGGGAAGACACCATCACAAGCAACAGTATCAAGAGTGCTTACTGGTATGGCCGCTGGTTTTACAATCGGCTTTGCTTTGACATTTATTAGAATTTACTTTGTTTTACTCCTTAGTGGTGTTGTTGTCCTCGCACTAGGTATTATATTCTCAATCGTTGGTGGCAATGGTGTTAATAAAGCATCAACTGCTGCTCTTATCATGATTGTTTCTGTATCACTTTCACTTGTGTGTGGTATTACAATTAATGCTGCTGATGGTTCATTTAGCTATGATGACTATGAATATGTAAGATACAACGGATATTTGACATATACAAATGGTAGCGTTAATAAATATGGTCAACCTTTCCCAGACATTATGGACTTTGATAGGGATGGGGACATAGACTATAATGATATGGCAATTCGTCAAAAACTAGTACACAATCCTGATTATTTAAATTTCCCAGATAAGCCAATCGATACTGTCGTTATTTCTGTTATCACAGCTATTTTAGGTGGTTTTGTTGGAGAGTTCACAGAAATGCTTGCTGTTGCTGCTGAGTCTGGCGTTGATTTTGGACCATCTACTCCAAATGAAGATACAACTAAAGAAGAGCAACCTGAAAATGAAGAAGAAGTTCCAGAAGAACCGGTTCCTGAAATTGGTCCAAGTCTATTTATATACATGGATTCTGATGGAGACTTGACAATCATTGACCCTATCACAGGGGAAGAATCAGTATATATTGATATTGGTAATGGTACATATAAAAACATTCTTACTGATGCTGAAGCCACAATGGATGAGATCAAAGATAGACTCGAATCTAGAATAGAGAATGCAGATGTTCTTTCACAAGATGCAGCAGTTGCAGAAAGAGCTAAAGTGGAACAAAGAGAAGCAAATCAAGGCTTATCCAAACTTAGCCAAGAACTCATCAGAGAAGAACACGAAAGAATGGCTGCTGAAGAAGAGGCAGAGAAGAGAGATAAATACCTTGAGAAGTTATGGGACAAATATGGTGTCCATAACGGCAATGAGGATGAACTTAGAGAAAAAATGGCTCAGCAACAAATGGAAAATGAAATTGCGAGCTATGAAAATGAAGCTATGGCTGAAGAGTGGAAGAAGTCAGAAGATTATGCTTCAAAAGTTCAAACTGCAGCTGATATAGGTGTTGATGCTTTGGCAACATATACTGGTAATACAGCAATTAAGGAAGCATATGTAGTAACAAAGAACTTCACTTCAAGACTTACAGATGCATATATTAACGACAAGAACATGGGCGCAGCTGTTGCTATGGGTGCTCTTGATTCACTTGCAGACCTTACGCTTGACAAAGTAGAAGGTAAGGGTTTCCATATTACAGGTAATGTTGGTACTGATGTATTCAAGAAAGTCACAGACAACATATATAACGGAAAAGATTGGAAAGAGGGTATAGGTACTGCTGCTGCAGGAGGTCTTCTCAAGGGAGGACTTGCAAAGGGTCTTGCTAAGATTTCAAATGCTGCAACCAAAACCAAGAATGAGCAGTTACTTGCTGGTCTTAAAGATGTTAATAGAGCATATGAGAAAGGTTTCTCACAAAGCTCAATTGACGCACTAAAATATATGAACACTTTACAATATGCGAAGAACTTGCATGCAGAGACAGTTGTAAATACTGCTGTTACTGTTGGAACTGATATTGGTAAAACGACCATTGATGGTGTATCACAAGCAATCCAAGATAACCAAGAAGCAATGAAAAAGTAAGGAGGCATAAAGTACGATTATGGAAGGATATAAAACTTTTAAAGAAGCTGTTGCTGATGCCTCAACAAAAGCTAGCTTATGGAAATTTTTAGGCAATGGGGCAGAGTTTGATAAAGAAGAACTATTGAAGATGGCAGAATTCTATGATAGCGTAACAAAACCAGATGGATGGAACTATTATGGCGTGTTTAATGAAGGAGCAATTGCTCTGGTAACTATGCCTGTAAACGAAGTTGAACCATTGTTCATTCCAATTAAGTAAAATAATAACAAATTAAAGCAAAATATTAAAAAAAGCGGCATTGGGTAAAATCTCTGTCGCTTTCGAAGTTGTTAAAGGTAATAATAAGGGGTAAAATGAAAAAAATAGTTATATTTTTAATGATCTTTACGATGATTTATAGCTTGTGTGCTTGTAGTCAGGTACCAAGTGAACAAAACAATGTCGTAGTTCTATTTACTAATGACGTTCATTGTGGAATAGATAGTAAAGATGGTGAAGCTAATATTGGTTATGCTGGACTTTCAGCATTAAAAAAAGATATGAGCGAAAAATACAAATATGTAGTTTTGGCAGACTGTGGGGATTTTTCGCAGGGAAGTTACGAAGGTATTGTTTCAAAAGGTGAATATATTGTTGAACTCATGAATGCGGTAGGATATGACTATTCTATTTTTGGTAATCATGAATTTGATTATGGAATTGAGCAGCTCAAGAAAAATGTTCAAAATTCCAACGCTCAATTCTTATGCAGTAATATCAGTTATTATGGAAATGGCGAAAACTGGCTGGAAAAAGAAACAAAACCGTACGATATAAAAACGTATGGAAATATTAGTGTGGCGTTTATTGGTGTAACCACTCCGTGGACAATCAAAAATACATCTCCAACAAGTTTCATGGAAGATGGGGAAATTGTGTATGATTTTGGTCAGAATCAAGGTGGGGAATACTTTTATGAAATAGTTCAAAAGAATGTCGATGAATGCAGGGCTAAAAATGTTGATTTTGTGGTTGTTTTATCTCATCTCGGAGTGGATGAGTGCGACGAACCATTTAATTCTCTAAATTTAATTGAAAAAACTACTGGTATTGATGTGGTTTTAGACGCTCATTCACATGTAGAAGCGTCATGTTGGATTCGTCAAAATAAAGATGGTGATGATGTTCTTCTTTCATCAACAGGTACAAAACTTACAAATGTTGGAAAACTAGTTCTTTCAAAAGATGGAACGGCTTCAGTTGGATATATAGATAGTTATACTAAAAAAGATGAAGATATTGTTCAAAAGATTGCTTCTATTCGTTCTAGATTTGAGGAGAAGATGAATGCAACAATAGGTCATATTGATTATAACCTTCCAATTAAAGACGAAGAGGGTGTTCGTATGATCAGAACTCGAGAAATGGCTCTTGGTGATTTGGTTGCAGATGCATATAAAACAGTTTGCAATGCGGATATTGGCATTTGCAATGGTGGTGGTATTCGCGCAGGTATTAATAGTGGCGATATTTCATATAAAAATGTAATAGAAATTAATCCATATGGAAACATGATGTGCGTTGTAAAGGTCACAGGCCAAGAAATTGTAGATATGCTGGAGTTTTTAAATCGTTATATTGAGGCAGAGTACAAGGTTGATGGAAAACCATATGGCGAAGAAGGACATTTCCAACAAGTGTCTGGTTTGAAATTTACAATAGATACTTCTAAAGAAAGTTTGTTTGAAACAAATGAAAACAATATGTTGCTTAAAGTAATAGAAGGTAGTAGAATTTCAGACGTTATGGTGCGTAAAGATGGTAAATATGTTCCAATTGAACTAAAAGCAACTTATACATTAGCTTCTCATAATTATTTGATTAAAAATGGTGGTGGGGGAATGTTAGAGTTCTTGAAAAATCATGAACTTGTGCTTGATGAAGCCATGCCAGACTATCAAACATTAATTGATTACATTACGCTGTTAGGTGATGACATGTCACAATATCAAAATGTTGATAATCGAATAATCGTAAAATGATTAGAGCGTCAAAAGGTATACTTTTTAGCTCTTGTGAATGTTAAACCATCCACATGCTAGGTCACGACGCATTGAGACAAAAGCAGGCTTCGGTCTGCTTTTTTTGTCTTACATTTAATTTGGATTCATTTCGTCAGAGATGTCCGACTTTTGTTTTGCCTGAAAATACCTGGAAAACATTAATTATTAATTTTTTAGATGAGAAAAGTGCGAGAACTTGCAAAAAACTCAAATAAAAATAATTTTTAGGTGAGAAAAGCGCGAGAACTCGCAAAAATCTCACGCAAAAATGTGGACAAAATAAAAAAAGTGAGTATACTGAGAATGAAAAGCGAAAAGGTTTAGTTAAAAATTATAGGAGGTTTTTAGCATGATTTTCCCTAGAGAAGAGAAATTAAGTGAATTAATTTCAAAAAAACACAATAACATGATTAAAATTGTAACTGGGGTTAGAAGATGCGGCAAGTCGTATTTGTTAAATGAGATTTTCAGAAAACATCTTTTGAGTGAAGGTATTGATGAACAGCATATTATTAGATTTGCTTTTGATTTTGGTGAAGATATCGATTTACTGGACCAATATTATCCAAATGAACCTACACGAATTCATTTAAAGGGTACAAAGAATGATTATGTAATTAATGCTAAAAAATTCAGAGCATACGTAAAAGATAAAACAAGTGAAGAAGGACAATACTATCTACTATTAGACGAAGTTCAAAAATTGGAGCTTTTTGCAGAAACTTTAAATGGTTTTTTGCATTATTCAAATTTTGATGTTTATGTTACTGGAAGCAATTCAAAATTTCTGTCTTCGGAAATTGCCACAGAATTTCGTGGAAGAGGAGATTTGATATCGCTTCAACCTTTGACATTTGCAGAGGTCTATAGTGCTACTGGTGGCGACAAGTCTTTGGTATTAGATGAGTATTTACGCTACGGAGGGCTTCCATTATGTGTATTAGCGAATGACGACCACAATAAGGAAGAATACTTAAAAAATGCATATTACACAATATATGCTAAAGATATTATTGATCGTAAAAGAATTAAAAATGAAATTGAATTTAAGGAAATGGTTGAGGTTATCGCTTCATCAATTGGCGCTCTTACAAATCCTGAAAAAATAGCTAGAACTTTTAAGAGCAGAGAAGATAGCAATATAGCTCATGATACCATCAAAAAGTATCTGTATTTTCTTGAGGATGCATTTGTTTTGAAATCTTCCAAACGTTACAACATAAAGGGAAGAAAGTATATTGCTGCTCCATCAAAATACTATTTTACTGATTTGGGAATTAGAAATGCAGTTTTGTCATTTAGACAATTTGAAAAGACACATTTAATGGAAAACCTGATCTATAATGAACTTGTATACAGAGGATTTCAAGTGGATGTAGGTGCAGTTGAAATTAATGAAAAGAACAGCAACGGAAACTATTCGAAAAAGAACCTTGAAGTAGATTTTGTTGCAAACAAAGGTTCACTGCGTTATTATATTCAATCGGCATTTTCAATTGAAGATGATGATAAAAGAGCACAAGAGGAAAGATCACTAAAAGAAATAGATGATTCCTTTAAAAAAATCATAATAACATTTGACACAA
>JAKSVJ010000048.1 GCA_024408015.1 Clostridia bacterium | reverse complement strand
AAACACCATCGAAGGACAAATGTCACTATTTGCAATGGCAGAAACAGCCGAGACTATGAAACTAGAAAGAACTCTGCCTGTTGCTCAAGATTTTAGCAAAAAAGATCTTTTAGCTTTAGAAAAAAGTATGATATCACCACATATAAAAGATGGTGGTATCGCAGTTGATTTTACCACGGGAAACGGCCATGACACACTTTGGTTGTGTCGTGCAGTTGGTTCAAATGGTCACGTATACTCTTTTGACATTCAAGAAGGTGCTAAGCTTAGTACAGAAAAGCTTTTATCAACAGAAAATGTTGATAATGCTACACTGATATTAGATTCACACTCAAATGTTAAAAACTATGTTAATGACAAAATATGCGTTGGACTTTTCAACCTCGGTTTTCTTCCAGGTGGAGATAAAAGTATAACCACAATGACCGAAACAACTCTACCCGCAATTCAGGCCGGAATCGATCTTTTGGATGATGATGGCGCTTTGCTTATTGCAGTTTATCCAGGTCACGCAGAAGGAACCAAGGAAGGTATATTTATTGAGGAAATGCTCTCTAAATATGATAGAAAAACATTGTGTTGTTCAAAGTTTAAAATTGTAAACTCCCCAACATCACCATTCTTCTTTCTTGTTGAAAAGAAATAACTATATTTGTTTTTGAACACTCTTGTATTCATCATAGAATTTGAAATAAGGGCATGTCTTTGTACCTTGCGTTCTCATTTTTTCCTCTTCGTCTTCGTCGAGGTTAACGTCGCAATAGTAGTCCCCTTCTTCATCCATGATATAGTGTTCACAGTCTTCACATCTGACTACTTTATAATATGGTATGTTCTTTTTATTCATAATACCACCTCACTAATAATAATTATATTGATTTATATTATCTTTTCAAGATATGAATTGCCGAAAGGAATAAACAAAAATGGATAAGTACATTTGGTATGGACAATTTGAAAACAATGGTAAAGTTTTCAACATTACAGAGCCTGAAACTCCTCGTCATTGGTATAACTACTTCTTCAATGATGAATATGTTTCATTCACTTCACAGGTAGGCTTTGGTGAAGGTTTCTGTCAAGATGATAAAGGAAATAGAATTCCAGTTTTGTCAAACAGAAACATTTTTGTAAGCGAAAACAACAAATTCTGGAGTATTTGTGCTTTGCCTATTAAGTATGGCTACACTGATTATTCTTGCCGTCATACACAAGGCTCAAGTACAATCTCTCTTAAGTATAACGATATCAAGTCTAGCGTTAGAATATTCGTTCCAAACGAAGGCAAATATGAAATTTGGAGCATCACACTTGAGAACACTTCTGACAAAACAAGAACTGTATCATTGATTCCATATGCCCGTACAGAATTTGATGGAACATATAAGCCACAAGGATATAACCTTGCTGAAGGTGGTTTCTTCAAAGACAATAATGCAGTTTATGGAAAATCATATGTTCCTTACTTCAGCGTTAGAAACGTACCTGCATATGTATATATGTCTTCTTCAGAAAAGGCTGTTTCTTATGATAGTAGAAGAAATGCTTTCATCGGTCCTTACGGAGATGAAAACCACCCTGTTTCACTTGAAAAGACTGGTCACACAACTGGTTCACCATGTAACTCTGAAAAACTTTGCATGGCTCTTGAAAACACTCTTGTGCTAAACCCAGGCGAAAAGAAAACAATCCACTATACAGTTGGTGCTGCTCTTTCAACAAATGAAATCGTTACTCCTTGCGCTGAAATGGTAGAAAAAGAATTTAACGCAATGGTTAATAAATATGAAAACACAATCGAAGATGTTAAGATTACAAGCCCTATTGAAAACTTTGATAACCTTGTAAACAACTGGCTAACATATGCTGCTGATATGGGCTCACGTTGGGCTCGTGTTCGTCACAATGGATATAGAGATCTTACAAGTGATACTGAATGTTTTGCAGCTATTAACCCTAAACTTGCTTGGGAAAGAGAAAAACGCATACTCACATACCAATATGATACAGGATATGCTCCAAGAACTTTCATTGATGGTAGTGTAAGAGATAGAAACTTCTCTGATAATACTGTATGGATTAACTTCACAGTAAACACAATTATCAAAGAACTTGGTAAACCTGAACTTCTCAATGAAGTTGTTCCTTTTGTAAACGGTGGAGAAGCTACTGTTTATGAACATTGTAAGAGAAGTGTTGAATTCCTATACAACTTCCAGGGTCTTTACGGACTTGTACGAATTTGGGGCGGTGACTGGAACGACTGTGTAAACTATGCTGGTCTCAAAGGTAAAGGTGTATCAGTTTGGTTAAGTATCGCTTGGATGAGAGCTAACGCTAAACTTCGTGAAATGGCTGAATGGCTTGGCAAAGATGAAGATGTTAAGGCTTGCGATGAACGTGCTGCAATTATGGACGAACGTATTGAGCAGTATGGATTTGATAAGAAATCTGGATACTATATCTACGCTAGAACAGATGACGATATAATCATGGGTAATCAGGATTGCGATGAAGGTAAAATATTCCTCATTTCTCAACTTTGGGCTGTTCTTGCAGGTTTAAGGCATGGCACTGAGGCTATGGACAAAGCTGAAGAACTTTTGGAAATTCCTCTTGGTATCAGACTTGCTTATCCTGCATATTCCTACCAAAGAGATTACATTGGCTCAATGGCAGAAAAAACACCTGGTTGTCAGGATAATGGTGGTATATACTTGCATCCATCTGCTTGGAAATTAGCAGTTGACTCAATTTTACGTAGACCTGATAGAGTTGAAGAAGGACTTAAGAAGATGCTTCCATTTGACGAAGACTACGCAATCAAATGTGGTGAGCCTTATGCAATGTTTAACTCATACTTTGCCCCTGAAACAGGATATAGAGAAGGCACACCTGGACAGAGCTGGAGAACTGCCGCAAGTTCATGGTTACTAAAATCAACAATTGAGTACATCTATGGTTGCCATCCAGAAATTGATGGTCTTAGAATTGAACCTTGTCTCCCTGCTTCTTGGAAGAATGCTTCTATTACAAAGAAGTTTAGAGATTGTGTATATGATATTAAATATACATGTCTCGGAACTGGTTGTGATGTAAAAGAAATCAAGGTTGACGGAAAAGTTGTATCTTACAAAGATAACGTAATTCCACCTATTTCTGGCAAAACAATGAATGTTGAAGTTACCATTGGTTAAGATGGAAAAAGAATTTGACATACAAATGATGAATGAGGCCTTGCTCGAAGCTGACAAGGCCTTATCTCTTAATGAAGTACCTGTTGGTGCTGTTATAGTTTGTGATGGAAAGATAATATCAAAAGCATATAACACAAGAGAAACAGACAAAAATGCATTATGCCATGCAGAAATAAAAGCCATCAACGAAGCTTGTAATAAGCTTGGAGGATGGCGTCTTCATAAATGTGATATATATGTTACTTTGGAACCATGTCCTATGTGTGCTGGTGCTATTATCAATTCTAGAATTAAACGTGTTATTTTTGGAGCACCCGACGATAAAAATGGAGCATTTGGAACAAACATAAATCTTAATGATTGTTCTTTTAATTTCCGCCCAGAAGTTGAATCTGGACTTCTTCAAGAAGAATGCTCGAGCAAGTTGTCTGATTTTTTCATTAGACTTCGAGATCTAAAATCCAAATAAAACTATGCCGGCCGCGTATGAACGTGAGCGGTTGTTCTTCTACATCATAACGAATCCTAATACAGTAACTAAGACACCAACTAGTGCACAATAGATACTAAATCCAGTTAGTTTTCCTTTAGCTATAATCTTCTTTAAGAATGCAAAAGCAAAATACGTTGCAACACCAGCAACCACAAATGCAATTGCATAAAGATATACAGGAACTTCACCAGTTAACATTGAACCAATATCCTTAATATCTAATACAAGTCCGCCTAAACAAGCTGGGATAAACAACAAGAATGCGTATCTAGCTGATGTTTCTTTATCAAGTTTGCGAATGTTACATCCACAAAGACATGAACCACTTCTAGAAATTCCCGCAAAGCTTCCTGCGCATTGGAACAAACCTACAACAATAGCGTCAAGGAATGTCATCTCTTTTTCTGTTCTTGAGCCTTTGAAAGTTCCAAGGAAAAATAGCATAATTGCATTAGCAACGAGACACAATCCAACAACCCAAATTGGGGAACTTTCATATCCTAAAACTTTTTTAGAGAATAAAGTAAATGCTACAAGAACTATTGTAGAAACAACAAGATAAATGCAAACCATAAAATCAGTTTTTGTTTCACTTCTTGATTCTTTATTAAATATATATAGGAAAAAACCTTTTATGAGTCTCACCAAATCTTTCCATAGAAAAGCAAGAACTGCAATTAAGCTAGCTACATGAAGAAAAACGCTTAACGCAATTGATTCTTCCATCCGAAGAGCCCAATATGTTATAGCTAAATGGCCACTCGAAGAAATTGGAAGGACTTCTGCAATTCCTTGTACCAAGCCAATTAGTAGATACTTTAATACATTAATCATTTTCTGTTTTCCTCTAATATTGACATTGCTTCACCAAGATTTGGTCTTCTATGATGCATATTGTGTGCATCACTAGCAACAAATTCAACCTTGTTTTTCTTGTAGAGTTTAAGTGCATTCTTTCTGGTTTTTTCATTAACAAGATACTCGGCATTCATTTGAACATGATATCCAAATTTCAAAACACGTTTCAAGTGCTTTTTATCTGTCATATCATAATAACGCTCCAAATGAGCCAATACTATTTCAACCCCAAAAGCTCGTCCTAATACTTCAACATCATCTAGGACTTGATCGTTCCAACGTTCCCAAGGCATCTCTAGTAAAACACAATTCCAATCTTGGTATGTTAATTTTTTAAAATCTGGATTTTTAAGCAAAAAGTGATTGTAGTATACCTCTGCTCCCAATCTTACTTCAGGCACTTGTGATTTATCAATATCATTTAGTGCTGTCATAAGTGTATTATACGCAGTATTTCTTCTCTTTAAAAACTCATCTACTGTTTCAGTAGGGTAATAATGAGGAGTGGCGTAGACAATGTCTACGCCCTGTTTTTTCATTTCTTTAAGCATTGCTATACTCATACCAACATCTTTTGCCCCGTCATCTATTCCAGGAAGAATGTGTGTATGAATATCAGTCATTGTTTTCTATTTCCCCAACAGCAATTTTTGGTTCTTCTACAGGTTCCTCTTCTGACTCTTTTTTAGCTTCTTCATACATACTAGCATAATGAGATTCTTCTGAAGATTCTTTTCCGTATTTACCATACTTGCCGTACTTGCCATATTTGCCATATTTTCCGTACTTGCCGTACTTCTGATACTTACCATCGATACCATTTGAGTCAACAAGAACAAAGCCAAGAACATTTGCATGAGCAAGTTCCAACATTGTTGTTGCAGCTTTAAGTGATTTCTTTGTTGTCAAATCCTGATGTACTACAACCACTAATCCATCAAGGAATCTTGATAATGTAACTGCATCAGATACTTCATTAACTGGTGGCAAGTCGAATACAATATAATCAAAAGATTGTGATAATACTTTGATTGCATTTTCCATTGCATCTGAACCGATAAGTTCTGATGGATTTGCGGGTCTATTACCAGCAGCAATAACTTTAAGTGTATCACTTACACCTGAGCTTTGAACAACTTTTGTTTCTTTGCCTCTAAGCAATTCTCTAAGACCAGGAGTTCTCTTAAGATCAAGGTATTTTGCAATTGTTGGAACACGCATATCACCATCGATAAGAAGAACTTTGTCTCCTGTAAGAGAAAGTGTATATGCAGTATTGATTGAACAAAGTGACTTTCCTTCAGAGTTGTTTGAACTTGTAATACCAATGATCTTACAACCTTTTGATTTTCCAAGTCTAAACTGTAAGTTTGTACGAAGCATTTTATATGCTTCTGATGCGCCAAAATTCATTTTGTCACAAATGAAGTCTCGCTCATTTAATACCATATCTGTAACTGGAGCTTCTTTTTTCTTAATAGCCATTTTCATATACCTCCAATTACTTAATCATAAGGTCAGGTACTGAAGTAAGTACCGGAATTGTGTAATTCTCTGTCAAATCTTTAGAACCGTGGATTCTATCATCAATGAGCTCTTTGATAATAATGATAGCACAAATAACAACGAGACCAAGGATACCGCCAATTGCTGTATATTTAGTTACGCTTGGACCAGTTTTTTCTTTTGGAACTCTAGCTGCTTCAACTGTAGAAGTATCAGCACCTTTAATATACTGAGCAATTTTTGTAGGAAGAATTTCTGCTATTGCATTAGTAATAACAGCAGCATCCTCTGGATCACCACATGTAATCTTTACCTGGAAAATTTCTGTTGTGCCAACCTGTGAAGCTGAAACCATCTTTATCAACTGGTTAGGTGTATATTCAACGCCTGTCTTCTCAATTACTTCCTGCATTACTTCATAAGTCTTAATAAACTCAATGTATGTAGGAACAAGTGATTTCTGAAGGTTAATATCACCACTAGTAGTGCTTCCACTTTGGCTAAGATTGTTAACATAAAGTTTTGCTGAAGCTGTATAAGTAGGTTTGATAACTGCAGCGGCAAGAACCAAACCGATAACTGCACAAACAAGTGTAATTGGAATAATAAGTAAGATTTTTTCTTTTAAAGCATTAAGAAGTTGAATCAAATCAATTTCGGTTTCTTGATTGTTCATCTTTGAACTCTGATTATCCATAAATTTCTCCATTTTATTTATTTGATAGGGGTTAACTTATTTTAATTAATTCAAATACTGTTCGTAATCCTTAAGTGAAACTCTTGTGAAAATCTTTGCTCCCCAATAGTTTGTCTTAAAACCAGAAAGCTGATTTGAAACAACATAACAATCACTATTAAATACAATTGGCATAATTCCACCTTCTTTGAGGAGAAGTTCTTCTGCCTCATGAAGGATAGCTGATTTTTCTTTTGCATTTGTTGTTGCAAATGCTTTTTCTATAAGTTCGTCATATGCAGCTGATGAGTATCCTGAGATACCAGCAACAGATGCATAATTTCCATTTTCATCAATTGAGTTCATATCAACTGAACCAGAATATGCAGTTGCAAATGCAGCAAGCTCATAGAGTGCATATGATGACAACATCTGGTAATCAAGACCGATTGCATCATATTCGCCTGATTTGATTACATCTTCAAGCTCTTTACCATCAACTGCTTTAAGTGTTACATAGAAACCTAATGATTCCCAAACCTGTTCAACATATCTTGCAATAGCTTTTTCTTTGCTATTGAAGCCGTTTGCTGTTGAGCTGTATGAGTCGTTAACTGAGTCTGTTAAATAGTAGAGATAAATGTCATCGTATGCAGCTGGATTAATGCCGGCATCAGCGAGAATCTGCTTTGCAACTTCAAGCTGCCCATTTGCATCAAGAACATTTCCACCAGCTTTTCTAAATGAACTTCCCTTCTTTGTATCAAATATCATAGAAGGAACTAAACCTGTAGCTGGCTTAACACCACAACCAACCATGTTTGCAATTTCATTTCTATCAATTGCTATGCTAAGAGCATATCTTACTGATGGATTTGAAAGAAGCTTAGATGATGTGTTGAACAAATATGAATATGTTGATGCTACATCTGAATAGTTAAGTTGTTTGTTTTTAAAGTTTGTTGCTGTTTCTTTTGTTAAGTTAGAAACGTAGAATAGCTGTGAGTTGTTATATTTTGAAA
>JAKSVJ010000047.1 GCA_024408015.1 Clostridia bacterium | reverse complement strand
GCACAAAGATTGTCAAGTTTATAGTGACGAGCAAACATAGCTGCTTCCCAAACCTGACCTTCTTCAATTTCACCATCACCAAGAACGGCCCATACTCTGTAGTCGAGTCCTGAAATCTTGCCAGAAAGTGCCATTCCACATGCTGCTGATATACCCTGTCCAAGAGAACCTGTAGACATATCAACACCTGGAATATGTTTCATATCAGGATGTCCCTGAAGAATGCTTGTGCTCTTTCTAAAAGTTGTAAGTAATGATTTATCAAAAAATCCTTTTTCAGCAAGAGTTGCATAAAGAGCTGGAGAAGCATGTCCTTTAGACATTACAAATCTATCTCTATCTGCTTTTTTAGGATCGTTAACATCAACATTCATTTCGTTGAAATATAAATATGCCATAACATCGGCAATTGATAGTGAGCCACCCGGATGTCCGGCGCTAGCACTATAAACAGCTTTAACAGCACCAATTCTTATTTGGCGTGCTTTTTCAGCTAAAAATTCTTTCTTTTCGTTTGTCATTTGAAATCTCCAAAATTGAATTAAAAGTCATAATGATCTTTTGTTATCATAGTTGAATTATATATGCTAATATGTTCTTTGTCAATTGTCGAAATTCAAAACCACCAAATCATTTTTTACTCATCAATACTCATCAATACTCGTTCTAGTTTTAAAGACTTTTCTCTTGTATTTATAATAAATATCGTATATAATAACATATTATCAATAAGTATAATATTAATACTCAATATATAAAGAGGCACATTATGAAAAGAATCACAATTAAAGAAATCTATGCCGATAAAGAAAGTTTCGGCGGGAAATCTATTACTGTCGCTGGATGGGCTCGTTCAATTCGTTCATCTAATGCTTTTGGCTTTATCGAGCTCAATGATGGTAGCTACTTCTCAAACCTTCAGGTTGTTTTTGAAGCAGATAAACTAAACAATTATGCTGAGATTGCCAAACAGAATGTTGGTGCCGCTCTCGTAATCAAAGGTACTTTGGAACTCACACCTGATGCCAAGCAACCATTTGAAATCAAAGCTGAAGAAATCTCAGTTGAAGGTGCATCTACTCCAGACTACCCTATTCAAAAGAAACGTCACACTCTCGAATACTTGAGAACTATCCCTCACCTTCGTCCTAGAACAAACTTGTTCTCTGCTGTATTTAGAGTACGTAGTGAAGCTGCTTATGCTATTCACGAATTCTTTAACTCAAACGGATTTGTTTATGTTCACACACCTCTTATCACAGTATCTGACTGTGAAGGTGCTGGTGAAATGTTCAGAGTAACTTCACTTGATTTAGACAATCCACCAAAAACAGAAGATGGAAAAGTTGATTTTTCTCAAGATTTCTTTGGAAAATCAGCTAACCTCACAGTTTCAGGTCAGTTGAATGCTGAATGCTTTGCTCAAGCTTTCGCTAAGATTTATACTTTTGGTCCTACATTTAGAGCTGAGAAATCAAACACAGCAAGACATGCTGCCGAGTTCTGGATGATTGAGCCGGAAATCGCCTTCTCTGATATCGAAGATGATATGCAGATGGCTGAAGCTATGACAAAATTTGTTATCAAACATGTTCTTAAAACTTGTTCTGCCGAAATTGAATTTTTCAACAAGTTTGTTGACAACACATTAATTGATAGACTTAACAACGTTGCTAACAACGACTTTGCAAGAGTTACATATACAGAAGCTATCAAACTCCTTGAAGAAAGTGGAAAAGAATTTGACTACAAACCATTCTGGGGTTGTGATATGCAAACAGAACATGAAAGATATCTTTGTGAAGAAATCTTCAAGAAACCTGTATTCGTAATCAACTATCCAAGAGAAATTAAAGCTTTCTATATGAGACTCAATGACGATGGTAAAACTGTTGCCGCTATGGATATGCTTGTTCCTGGTGTTGGCGAACTTATCGGAGGATCACAGAGAGAGGAAAGACTTGATTATCTCGAGGCTGCATACAGCAAGTTTGGTCTTAACCCACAAGATTACTGGTGGTACACAGAACTCCGTAAATATGGTGGTACACATCATGCTGGCTTTGGTCTTGGTTTTGAACGTCTTATCATGTACATCACAGGTGTAGCAAACATCAGAGACGTTGAAGCATTCCCAAGAACAACAGGTAACGCAGACATCTAATTTTTATCTAGCAAAATATTTCGGAGGATACCCAAATGAGAGAATATGAAAGCCCGTTATCAGGAAGATATGCAAGTTCAGAAATGCAATATCTTTTCTCATCAGATAAAAAGTTTTCAACATGGAGAAAGCTTTGGCTTTCACTAGCAAAAGCAGAAAAGAAACTAGGACTTGATATAACTGATGCACAAATTTCAGAAATGGAACAGCATCTTGAGGATATCGACTATGAAGTAGCTGCTGAATACGAAAAGAAATTCCGTCACGATGTAATGGCACACATTCACACATTTGGTGACAAGTGTCCTACTGCAAGACCAATCATTCACCTTGGAGCAACTTCATGTTATGTTGGTGATAACACCGATATAATTATCATGAAAGAAGCCCTTGAAATTGTAAGAACTAAAGTTATTGCAGTTTTAAATAACTTGCGTTCTTTCGCAGCTGAATATAAGAACCTTCCAGCTCTTGCATATACACACCTCCAGCCTGCACAGCTCACAACTGTTGGTAAGAGAGCCACATTATGGGCATATGAACTTCTTCTCGACTTAAGAGATATTGACTATGTTTCTAATAGTCTATGCATGCTTGGCCAAAAAGGTACTACTGGTACACAGGCAAGCTTCCTTGAGCTATTTGATGGCGACATGGAAAAAATTGCAAACCTTGAAAAAATGATTGCCGCAGATTTCGGATTTGATAAAGTAGTTCCTGTTTCAGGACAAACTTATACTAGAAAATTTGATAGTAGAGTAATCAACGTTCTTTCAGGTGTTGCTCAAAGTGCTTATAAATTTGCAAATGACATTCGTATCTTACAGTCATTCAAAGAGATGGAAGAACCATTTGAAAAGAACCAAATCGGATCTTCTGCAATGCCATATAAGCGCAACCCAATGAGAAGTGAAAGAATTTGTTCGCTCGCAAGATATGTAATTTGCGAAGCTCAAAACCCAGCTATCACTTCATCAACACAGTGGTTTGAAAGAACACTTGATGATAGTGCAAACAGACGTTTGTCTATAGCTGAATCATTCCTTACAATTGATGGTATTTTAAACCTTTATATTAATGTTACATCCGGTCTTGTTGTATATCCTAAGGTTATAACAAAGAGAGTTATGCAAGAACTACCATTTATGGCTAGTGAAAACATCATGATGGACCTCGTTCGTCGTGGTGGTGACAGACAAGAAATTCACGAAAAGATTCGTGTACATGCTCAAGCCGCTGGCAAGAGAGTTAAAGAAGAAGGTCTTGACAATGACTTGCTTGATAGAATTGCCGCAGATCCTTCATTTGGTATTACTAAAGACGAGCTCTCTACTCTTCTTAATCCTTCAGACTATATCGGTTGTTCTTCATCACAAGTTGATAAATTTATTGCAGAAGAACTTGATCCAGTTCTCGAAGGTACAACTAAACTTGATGTTGCAATTAACGTCTAGGAGAAATAATGGATAAAGAAATTATTGGTATCGATATTGGTGGTAGTACAACCAAAATCGTTGCTTTCAAAAAAGGTAAAATGCTCGAGCCTCAAGTTGTTAGAGCTACTGACCCATTAACATCTTTATATGGTGCTTTTGGAAAATTCACAGCTGAAAATGAAATTGATCTTGAAAACATCGAGAAGATTATCATGACAGGTGTAGGTTCATCTTTTTCAAACAGACCTATTTATGGTCTTACTTGCGAAAAAGCCAATGAATTTGAATGCATCGGTAAGGGTGGCTTATATCTATCTAATCTTAATGAAGCAATCATTATTAGTCTTGGAACTGGTACTGCTATTGTTCATGCTAAAAAAGACGGTGATAAAATTATCACAAACTATCTAGGTGGTACCGGTGTCGGTGGTGGTACACTCGTTGGTCTTTCAAAAAAGTTTTTGAGACTTGAAAATATTGAACATATAGAAGATATAGCTTCAACAGGTAATCTTGGTAATATCGACCTTAAAGTCTCAGATATTTCCAAATCTGGCAATCTTAGTATCGCTAATGATATGACAGCTTCCAACTTCGGAAAATTCTCTGATCTTGCAACTGAAGGCGATATCGCACTTGGTCTTATCAATATGATATGCGAAACAATCGCTATGCTTGGTATTTTTGCTGGTCGTAGTGTTGGAGTTAGAGATATTGTTCTAACCGGTAATCTCTCAACAATTAAACAAGCTTCTGATATTTTTGGAAACTTGAATAACATCTTTGATGTTAACTTTATGATTCCAAAGAATTCGCAATTTGCAACAGCAATAGGAGCAGCTCTCAACAAATAAAAAAAACAACCGCTATGAATTTCATAGCGGCTTTTGTTTTTAACTAGCATACAAAAGTTTTACAATAAATTTAATAGCACGACAAGGTAACAACTTTGCAACCCACGTTAGAACTCTAAATCCAAATGTCGGAGTGTAAAGTGGCTTTAAGTGCTTTTTCTTAGTTAACTTGTATACGTATTTAGCTATAACCTCAGGACTAGCACCATTTTGTTCATCATGTTCCATTGAAGATACTGATCTTCCAATTTTTCCACCATAAACATCATCGCCAATGACTTGCTTTTCTCTAGCTTGAGTAAATCCTGTCTTAGTATCACCTGGCATAATAGCGCAAACTTGAATACCAAATGGCTGAAGCTCAATAGCAAGTGCCTCAGTATATGCATTGATACCAAACTTTGACACTGAATACCAAGTTTGGAAAGGAATAGCTACAACACCAGCAACTGAGCTTGTGTTAATAATTGTTCCCTTTGTTTCTCTAAGATATTTAATAGAAGCTTTACAAACATTAGCTGTTCCAATAATGTTAACATCCAACTGTTTTCTAGCATCATCAGCCTTTGTGAATTCGCATGCTCCAGAAATTCCAAAACCTGCGCAATTGACAACAAGGTTTATCTTACCTGCTTCTTTGGCTACTTCATCTAGAGCGCATTCGACTGCAGATTCATCAGAAACATCAACGCTCACATTTTTGATATTTTCTTCGCCAGAGCCTGATCTTGAAAATCCGTATACAGTATAGCCATTATCACTAAGAATCTTCGCAATAGCTTTTCCGATACCACTGCTTGAACCAGTGACAATTGCAACTTTATTATCTATCACAATACTACCTCTTTAATGATATCCATAGCTTCATCAAGCAAATCTTCTGTCAATGTTGCCATCAAACTTGTTCTAAGCAAGCATTCGTGAGGAGCTGTTGCTGGTGGAAGTGCAGGATTTACATACACACCACGTTCAAACAACTCTTTAGCTTTTTGAAGTGTTGGAATTTCTTCATATGTATAGATTGGTACAACAGGTGTTGGAGCATCAATAATGTTAACACCCCTTGCTTTGAGTCCTTCTCTCATATATGTTGCGAGATTGTTAAGTCTTGTAACAAGTTCAGGATGAGCTTCAAGATGTTTCAAAGCAGCAAGAGCTGTTGCACAGCTAGCTGGAGTGATCGAAGCTGAGAAAATAAATGGTCTTGATGCATGACGAACATAGTCACAAACTTCAGCGCTTGCGGCCATGTAACCACCCAAACTTGCAAGTGATTTTGAGAAAGTTCCCATGTATATATCAACTTCGTTTTCTAGGCCAAAATGGCTAGCAGTACCACGACCACCTTCACCAAGAACACCGAGGCCATGTGCATCATCAACCATTACTCTAGCGCCATATTTTTTGGCCAAAGTAACAATTTCTGGAAGCTTAGCTATATCACCACTCATACTGAATACACCATCAGTTACGATAAGCTTTCCAGCTGTTTCTGGAATTCTTTGTAGAGTAGCTTCTAGACTAGCCATATCCCCATGTTTATAACGAACCATAGTACCATAGCTGAGTTTGCAGCCATCATAAATACTTGCATGGTTTTCTCTATCACAAATTACATAATCATCACGGCTAACGATAGCACTAATTATACCCAAATTGCTCTGGAAACCTGTTGAAAAAGTTACAACATCTTCTTTTCTAAGGAACTTTGCGAGTTCTTTTTCAAGTTCAAGGTGTAATTTAAGAGTTCCGTTCAAAAATCTTGAACCGGAGCATCCTGTACCATACTGTTCAAGAGCCTTGAGACCTGCATCTATAACTTCAGGACAAGTTGTAAGTCCAAGGTAGTTATTTGAGCCAAGCATAATACGGCGCTTGCCTTCCATAATAACTTCTTTATCTTGTCTTGATTCAAGTGCGTGGAAATATGGATATACATCCAATTCTCTAATTTGGTGAACTAGTCCTTTTTTTCTACATTTTTCAAAAATGTCCATCGAATTGTCATTAGTATACTATAAGTATACTTTCCTCCTTTGAATACATTCATTTATACAACGTATCACAACTAATAATTGGGACTTAAGTGGAACGTGGGTCACACTTGAAAATAATCTAGTGCATCAAGAACCCATTCATCAGGTGCTTTTGTGGAAATATATTTAGCTGCTTTTCTACAAGCTTCTGAACCTTTCAAATAAGTTGCTCCATTGTAGTTCTTTATTGACAACAAATCATTATCAGCATCTCCAAAAGCATATATATCTTTCTTATCGATGCCAAACTTGTTTTGGAAAAATATTATGGCACTATCTTTATCAACAGACTTATCCATCAGCTCAAACATTGTTACATTTGTTCTAATAAGTGAGTACTTTGTGTCATCATATTTGATTTTCGTACTATTTATTACATCAAGATTAGCTGAGAATAGTATTTTTAATGACACAAACTCATCATAGTCTTTTTCTTTATATATCTTATATAAATCTTGACCGTTTGCTATAGACTCGTGAACGATGAGAGGACTATCTTCATAGAATAGAATCTTATTATCAGTTGTATAAGAATAAACGGCATAAGATGGATTGTTCAAATATGACTCTCTAAGATAATCATTTGAAACTGGCTTTGAAAACAACATGTTGCCGTTAAGATCAAAAATAGCAGCACCATTACAAACACCCAAATATACGTTTCCTGGTTTAATTCTCGCAACAAGACGCTTTAAGGCATCATAAGGACGACCTGAATTAAATACTACAAGATATCCCAAATCAACCATTTGATTTATTCTATCAATTATTTTTTGTGGAATTTCTTTATCGCCAACTGGCATTAATGTTCCATCAATATCAAAAGATAATAGTTTCATAAGACTCCAATGTTAAGAGCCGTGGATTCACACGGCCCTTTTTTGTTTATTGTTTATTAAGTGCAACGAAACGATCAACACAATCTTCGATTGATTGAGTTCCCTCGCCAATGATATATGTATCAATTCTATCATTGAAATTCTTGTACCACTGTTCTGGAATCTTGTCGAATCCAAGCATAGCACCCATGATAGAACCAACTGTAGCGCCAGTACAGTCATTGTCATAACCAATGGCTACAGTGTTACCAATTGCTTTAGTATAATCGCCTTCGCCAAGAGCGAGACCAAATACGATAGCACACATATTAATAATTGTGTGAACCTTATTCATTCTCTTGAAGTGGTTATCGAGGTGTCCACGAGCTTTTGCATATGATGTCAAATCGCCAGAAGCGCAAACATCTAAAGCCCAGCACAATTCTTGGTACAATTCTGATTCTTTTG
>JAKSVJ010000046.1 GCA_024408015.1 Clostridia bacterium | reverse complement strand
ATTGAAAACAGAGTTAGTTCTCTTGGTATGCATAGAAGTGCTAATATGATTTTGTCGCATTTGTTCGCAATACAATCAATTAATAACGACAGTATCCCATCTCAAAAGGAAATCGCAAAGAAGTTTAAAGTCAGTGAAGCTGCTGTAGCTTCAGCTTTAGACAGACTCGAAAAGGATGGATACATAGCGCGTATTCCGGTTAAGGAAGACAGACGAAAAAACAAAATTTCGCTAACTCAAAGCGGAATAAAGATCGTTCAAGAGACCAAAGATATCTTTAATGAAATCGATGAAAAAACATTTTCTGGTCTTGATGACTCACAAAAAGAACAACTCATGAGCTTGCTTGAAATAGTAAGCAACAATCTTTCAAGCGAAACGCTCTCGTGTTGTGAATTAGTTAAGGAGAAAGACAAATGAAAACATGGAGTAAGTACATAAAACCTTACCTCCGATACTTCATACTTGGACCTTTATGTATGATTGTCGAAGTTATTGGTGAAGTTTTAATGCCACAATGTCTTGCCGCTATGATTACTAATGCCGCCACAAATGGCTGGCTTTATGCAATTAAAGTCTCTGGACTCATGGTATTAATAGCGCTCACAATGATGGCCGGTGGTATAGGTGGTGCATATTTTGGAACCAGAGCATCTGTAAACTTTGCTGCAGATTTAAGACTTGATATTTACAAAAAAGTTCAAAAATTCTCTTTTGCAAATGTTGATAAGTTCTCAACAGGTTCTCTTGTTACTAGACTCACAAACGACGTAACTCAAATGCAAAACATGATTAACATGTTGCTTAGAATGGCTCTAAGAGCTCCTGGTATGCTTATCGGTGCGCTTATTATGGCAATTGCAATGAGACCTTCTCTTGCTGCTATATTGGGTGTTACATTGCCATTGATGATTATAACAATCGGTATCGTTATTAAAATAACATTCCCAAGATTTTCTGCAGTTCAAGGCAAAATCGATAGACTCAACTCTACAGTTCAAGAAAATATAACAAACATGAGAGTTGTAAAATCATTTGTAAGAGAAAATCATGAAAATGATAAATTCTTTGTAGCAAACAAAGACTTGAAATCAACTCAATTCGGTGCAATGAAGATCTTGATTTGGATGTCTCCTATCATGTCAATATTCATGAACCTTACAACAATTGCAGTTCTTTGGTTCGGTAGCCAGCAAGTATACCAGCATGGAATGGAAATTGGTGACCTTTCTGCATTCGTAGGATATGTAATGCAAATCCTCTTCTCTTTGGTTATGGTATCAATGCTCTTTATGATGCTCAGCCGTGCTCTTGCTTCAGCAAAGAGAATTAAAGAAGTTTTGAATGAAGAAATTGATATTGTTGATGACAATGCAAGCAGCAAAGACGCTGTTGTTAATGATGGTAAGATTGAGTTCAAGAACGTAACATTTAGATATCACAAAAACAGTGAAGACCCTGTACTTGATAATATCAACATCACAATTAACCCA
The DNA here is from genome assembly GCA_024408015.1 of Clostridia bacterium. Classification (GTDB taxonomy): domain Bacteria; phylum Bacillota; class Clostridia; order Oscillospirales; family CAG-272; genus RGIG6816. Next base: position 6,324 of record JAKSVJ010000046.1, on the reverse strand, counting down.
AAATCAACAGTTGGTATCATTGGTTCAACTGGTAGCGGTAAAACAACACTTGTTTCACTCATTGCAAGACTTTATGATACAGATGAAGGCGAAATCCTTGTTGATGGTATAAATGTAAAAGACTATTCACTCTTCAATTTGAGAGAAGGCGTTGGTATGGTTTTGCAAAAGAACGTACTCTTCTCCGGATCAATTGAAGATAACCTTAGATGGGGTGATGAAGAAGCTACAGATGAAATGATTGCCAATGCATGTAAGAGTGCACAAGCTGATAAATTCATCGAAAACTTCAAAGGTCAATATCAATACGACCTTGGCCAAGGTGGTAAAAACGTATCTGGTGGTCAAAAACAAAGACTTTGTATTGCAAGAGCCCTCTTAAAGAAACCTAAGATATTAATCCTTGATGACTCAACAAGTGCTGTCGACACAGCAACTGAAGCTATGATTCGTAATGCGTTCGCAAACGAGCTAGCTGATTGTACAAAAATCATTATTGCACAAAGAATCTCATCAGTTAAAGATGCTGACTCAATTATCGTTATAGACAACGGTAAGATTGTCGGCGTTGGAACTCATGATGAGCTTATGGAAACTAACGAGGAATATAAGGAAATATATTACTCACAAAATGAAAAAGCAAAACAAGCTGCTGAAGTAAAGGCAGGTGATATCAATGGCTAAACGTACACTCGAAGCACTTCAAAAACAATATGCACGAGACGTTAAAGACAGACCACGTCACGGACCAGGACCAGGACCTCGTGGCCGTGATTTACCTGGCAATACTAAAAAGCCTCGTCATACAAAACAAACTATCGCTAGAATCTTCGGATACATTGGAAAATACAAGATAAACCTTGTGTTTGTATTCCTCTTGATGATTGCAAGTACAGTTACTTCCCTTATTGGTTCATATATGATGTCACCTATCATCAATAGAATTCAAATGGTTGTTGCCCCTGAACTTGAAGTTAAGTGGACTCCAATTGGTATTGTTGTTGATGGTATATTGTCAAAAATTACTGATTCTGGAGTATTCTCAGCTCTCATCAGCCAAGCAAAATATGGTCAATTCTTTGAAATTGCACTCTATGTAGCATCAGCACTCATTGTGCTCACTTGTGTATACCTTATTGGTATCATTGCAACATGGGCTCAAGCGAGACTCATGCTTCAAACATCACAAGCTGCAACAGAAAAAATAAGAAATGACCTCTTTACAAAGCTTCAAACATTACCAATTAGATATTTCGACCAAAACACAACCGGTGAAATCATGTCTAGATTCACAAATGACGTTGATAATATCGATATAATGCTTAACAACACATTAACATCTGTTGTTTCAGGCTTTATTACCCTTATTGGTACATTCATCTTCATGATTACAACAAATGTCATTTTGACAGTTGTTACAATTGCATTCGTGCCAATTCTCTCATTTGTTGGTTCAATGATTGCTAAGTATTCAAGCAAATATTACGCAAAACAACAGGCAGCCCTTGGTGCCGTAAACGGATATATTGAAGAATCTGTAACAGGTCAAAAAGTAGTTAAAGTGTTCAACCACGAAAAAACATGTGTTGAAGAATTTGACATGCTTAACTCTGATTTAAGACAGCAACAATTTAGTGCCCAGTTCTATGGTGGTATCATGGGACCTGTAATGGGTAACACAACACAAATCTGTTACGCTGTAACTGTCGGTGTCGGTGGCGTACTCATGTTCACAAGTGGTCTTGGTGCCGGTGACGTTACTGTATTTGCTCAATATTCAAGACAATTCTCTCAACCTATTAACAACATTTCTCAGCAAATGAGTACAATCTTCGCGGCTCTTGCTGGTGCTGAACGTGTGTTCAACATAATGGATATGGAACCTGAAGATTTAGGAAAAGGATTAAAGAGTAGAGTTGATGGAGAAGTCGTATTTGATGACGTAACTTTTGGTTACTACCCAGAAAAGACAGTTCTTAAGCACATTAACCTTTATGCTCACAAAGGTCAAAAGATTGCGTTTGTTGGTTCAACAGGTGCAGGTAAAACTACTGTCACCAACCTTATTAACCGTTTCTATGACATTGAAGAAGGCAAAATAACAATCGATGGTGTTGATGTCAAAGATTACGACAAAGAATGGCTTAGAAAAAATATTGCCATGGTTCTCCAAGACACTCATTTGTTCACTGGAACTGTTATGGAAAATATAAGATATGGTCGTCTTGATGCAACTGATGAAGAAGTTATAGAAGCTGCAAAAACAGCATCCGCTCACTCATTCATCATGAGACTTAATGATGGCTATAACACAATTCTTGAGGGAGATGGAGCTAACTTGTCACAAGGACAAAGACAGCTATTAAATATTGCAAGAGCTGCTCTTTCAAAAGCACCAATCCTTGTTCTTGATGAAGCTACATCATCAGTAGATACGAGAACTGAAAAGCATATTGAACATGGTATGGATAGACTCATGAAGAATAGAACTACATTTGTTATTGCTCATAGACTATCAACTGTTAGAAATGCAAATGCGATTATGGTCCTTGAAGCTGGTGAAATTATCGAAAGAGGTACTCACGAACAACTTCTTGACATGAAGGGTCGTTATTACGAACTATATACTGGCAAAAAAGAACTTGATTAATTCTAAATACCGGGTGACAACACCCGGTATTTTTATTTGCTTTGATGTTGAATTTTTTGTCCACACATGATATACTCGGTGTGAAAGATAGAGTTAATTCTAAATAGGAGATAATATATATGAGCGAAGTAAAAATAGACGAGCTTATAGCCAAAGGCTCTTTTGATTGTGAATGTGGAAAACATCACTCACCAAAAGTTAAAAAAGCAATAATTGAACATGGTGCAATTAATAAAATTGTAGATGTTTTGAAAGAATACAACGGTACAAAAGTATTTGTTCTTGATGACAAGAACACTCACGAAGCTGCCGGAAAACAAGTAATTGAAGTTTTGAAAAATGCAAACTTCCCTTACACACTTTATACAATAAATGTTGATAGAATCGAGCCTGATGAACACGCAATTGGTTCAATTATGCTACACTATGATTCATCATGTGACATCATGCTCACGGTAGGTAGTGGCGTACTAAATGACCTTGGCAAGATTGTTACAGAAACAGCTCACATGCCATACGTTATTTTCGGAACAGCTCCATCAATGGATGGTTATGCATCAGGTACATCAAGTGTTGTTAGAGACGGCCTTAAAGTCAGTGTCAACTCACACTGCCCTGATGTTGTAATTGGTGATCTTGATATCTTGCAAAAGTCTCCAATGAGAATGATTCAATCAGGTCTTGGCGACATGATAGCAAAATACATAAGTATCGCTGAATGGAAGATTTCAAAAATCATCAATGATGAATACTATTGTAAGACAATATCAGACCTTATCGTAACAGCTCTTGAAAAATGTGTTAAGAATGCTGACGGCATTGCAAATAGAGAATCTGATGCTGTTAAAGCTGTTATGGAAGGCATGGTACTTAGTGGTGTAGCTGCAAACTACGCTGAGGTATCTCGCCCTGTATCAGGTATGGAACACTACTTCTCACACGTTTGGGATATGAGAATGGTAGAATTTGGAACTATAGCTGATTTTCATGGCATTCAATGTGGTATAGGTACACTTGATTGCTTGAAAGTTTATGATGAAATAAAGAAAATCAAACCAAACAAGGAAAAAGCTTTAGCTTATGCAAAGTCATTTGATTATGAAGCATGGCAGAAAGTTCTTCGTGAAAATCTCGGCGCTGGTGCTGAACAAATGATCAAAAACGAAGCTAAAGAACAAAAATACAATGTTGAACTTCACGCAAAGCGATTGGAGAAAATCATCGCTCATTGGGATGAAATAATCGAAATTATCAACACATTGCCATCATATGAATGGCTCTCAAAAGTATTTGATTCTGTTGGTGCTCCAAAAACTGTTGAAGAAATCAGCGTAACAAAGGAAGCTGAAAGAATGGCATTCCTAATTACAAAAGACATTAGAGACAAATACATTGGTTCTAAACTCTTATGGGATTTAGGCGAACTTGACGAAGTTTGCGACAAAGTTTTCCCGCTTTAATTTCGAAAGGATATTTACTTATGGCAACATTACCAAGACCAGAATACCCAAATCCACAATTTGAAAGACAAAACTGGATTAACTTAAACGGCGAGTGGGACTTTGAAATTGACAACACTCTCACAGCAATTGATAGAGGAATTATGAATCGTCCTCTAAATTCAAAAATCATCGTGCCTTTCTGCCCTGAAAGCAAATTGTCAGGTATCGGAAATGTAGACTTTATGAATAGTGTTTTCTATAGAAAAGTTGTAAATCTCAAAAAGAAAGACATTAATGGAAAACGCACATTTATCCACATCGGCGCATGTGATTTTGAAACAGAAGTGTTCATCAACAAAAAGAGTGTTGGCAAACACGAAGGTGGTTATGTTGCTTTTGACTTTGATATAACAAAATATGTAGTTGAAGGCGACAACACAATTGATATTAGAGCTGTTGATGATACTCGTTCATGGAGACAAGCTGTTGGCAAACAGAGCACTCAATATTTCTCACGTGGTTGTAGCTACACAAGAACAACTGGTATTTGGCAAACAGTATGGCTTGAATTCACACCAATGGACTATATCAAGTCATTCAGAGTTTATCCAAACATAAATGATTGCTCAATCACAATAAATGCTGATTTATTTGGCAAAGGAAAACTCACAGCAACAGCTTACTACAATGGAAAAGAAGTTGGTTGTGCTGAAGTTAAAAACGCTGAATACTCATCAACACTTAAAGTTGATTTGTCAGAAAAACATCTATGGGAACTTGGCAAAGGCCGTCTATATGATTTAAAACTAACATTTGGCAAGGATGAGGTAACAAGCTACTTCGGCCTTAGAAGTGTTTCACTTGATGACTCATTTAAGCTTAATGGTAAGACTGTGTTCCAAAGAACAGTTCTTGACCAAGGCTTCTACCCTGATGGTATATATACAGCTAAAGATGATGAAGAACTCAAAAAAGACATCATTCTTTCTATGGAAGCAGGTTTTAATGGTGCAAGATTACACCAAAAAGTATTTGAACCAAGATTCCTTTACTATTGCGACAAACTCGGTTACATGGTATGGGGTGAATGGCCTAACTGGGGACTTGGCATATTTAGCGCTGAAGCTCTTGAAACTTTTGTTCCAGAATGGCTTGAAGAACTCAAACGTGACTTCAACCACCCATCTATCATCGGTTGGTGTCCATTTAACGAGACATGGAACTGTGGTCCACAACTTTCAATGCAAAGAAATGACATTCTAAAAGTAGCTTACATGGTTACAAAAGCATATGACGAAACTCGTCCTTGCATAGATACATCAGGTAACTATCATGTAATCACAGATATTTACGATACACACGACTACCAGCAAGACGTTAAAATCTTCAAAGAGAGATACGAAAAGTTTGATAAAGAGAATATTCTCCATGATGACCGTCGTGATAGACAAACATGGAAAGGTGAGCCAGTATTCCTCTCAGAATACGGTGGCATCGGTCTTAATATCAAAGAAAAAACAGAAGAACAGTGGTCATATGGCAACGCTGCTCAGAGTCTTGAAGAATTCTATAATAGATATGACGGCTTAACAACTGCCCTTCTTGATTGCTCAAAAATGATAGGCTTCTGCTATACTCAGCTTTATGATATAGAGCAAGAACAAAACGGTCTTTATACATATTCTAGAGAACCAAAAGTTGATATAGCCAAGATTAAGGCTATAAACACAAAAATAGCAGCAATAGAAAAACTTTAATTTTTATCGGAGATGCACATGATACTCTTTGGAAACAAACCATTCAGATTAAAAGAAGATTTTGAAATCTATTCTGATTTGAAAGAAAAAACTTTAAGACAGGATATAAAGTCAACAATTATTGATGCTGCAAATGAAGTATTAAATACTGACCTCATTCCACTTACTGCAACCCAATACATGAACTTTGCTGAAACCGGAAGTAGAGCTGCATATGATGTTAACTTCCACGGAAGAAGAAACAAACTCATGGCTTTGGTTATGGCATGTTTTTATGAGAAAAAAGAAGAATATCTCAGAAAGATGCTTGACTATGTTTGGGCTATTTGTGAGGAGAGTACATGGGTAATCCCTGCCCATAATGTAAGTCTTAACGACGAATATCATGGAAAGATACTAACTGACACATTTGAGACTCATGTTGAAGTTGACTTGTTCAGTGCGGCAACTGGTGCTATGCTTTCTATGATTTACA
>JAKSVJ010000045.1 GCA_024408015.1 Clostridia bacterium | reverse complement strand
TGGTATGTTTGAAATGATGGAAGATAAAATTAAAGCTTCTGCTGATTTTGAAGAAAAATTCAATGTTGCCTCTAACACGATTACGTCTATGGAAACAGAGCTTGATGAGTTAAGGCAGTTTAAGGCTGCTGCTGATGAAGCGGTTGCAAAGAACGAGCGAGATGAAGTTTTCGCACAGTTCGAAGACTTAATCGGAATCGAGGCTTTTGAAGCACTTAAAGAAAATTGCGCAGAATACTCTCTTGAAGATATCGAAGAGAAATGCTTTGCAATCAGAGGCAGACAGCAGGTTCCTGCTAAGTTTGCTCTCGAAAATACAAATACAAGAATCAAGGTTGATCCAAAGCAGTCTATTAACGAAGAAGAACCTTATGGTGGACTTTTCGTTAAATATGCTATTGGTTAATAAAATTTAATTAAACGACCTAAACTCGCTAACAACCTAGCGAGTTTTTTTTATGCACAAAAATCTAATAGGAGGAATTAGGACATGGCACATGCTGTAGTTAGAACAGACAAGATGTGGGGCACAGACGTTCGTTCAGGTCTTGTTTCACTTAAATATGTTACAGTTGCCGGATCTGCAGTTACACCTGCTGGTGTAATTGATAACGGAAACGTATTAAAAATCGATGGCCTTATGGATGGCGAAAGAGAAATCTATAAAGGCGTAGCAGTAACAGCTGATGACACAATCGAGGATGTAGTTCTTGTTGACTCAGTTGAACTTATGTATGACGAAAGAAAGCGTAATCTTGATGAATTCGAAAACGCTAAAGGCGCTATCATTCGTGGTTACGTTCTTCATACTGGAGATATTTTCTCAGTAACAGCAGAAGCACTTAAGAATGCTTCACCTGCAGTAGGACAGAAGATCGAACTCGCTGCTGGCACAAAACTTGCTAATGTTACAACTTCAACAAAGGCAATTGGCAAGATCATCGCTAAAGAAGTTGCTGGTAGATATACATACTACGTAATTGAGATTGACTAATAATAAAGGAGGAATATTGATATGGCAGATATTAAAGATATCGTAAAGGTTGCCGTTGACGCTTATAAAGGCAACGTAGAAAAGTATTCCGTAAAGCAGTCTCAGGAACTTCTTTATAAGGCTCTTGTAGAAGCTAACAACGGAAATACAACTTTAAATTATAGAGACATCCGTGATGGAAAGTGCTCAGGACTTTTCACACTTATTGAAACAATTCTTAGCCAGACAGTAGCTGAAGGACTTCAGGAAAATGATTTCTTCAACGCACTTGTTGACTTCAGAAATGTTGCTCTTGGTGATTCACCAGAATTTATTGTAGAAGATAGCACACTCTTCGTAGTAGCAGATGTTGCTGAAGGCACACAGGGTATCAGACGTCAGCGTCTCTCAGGCGAATCAGTTGCAACAATCCCTACAACAATGAAGATGGTTCGTATCTACGAAGAACTTAACAGAGTTCTCGCAGGTCGTGTTGATTTCAACACATTTATCCAGAAAGTTGCTGAATCATTCAAGCAGAAACTTCTCAATGACACATATACACTTTGGGATGGCGCAACAGCAGCTCAGTTAGGTGCTACATATGCTCTTTCAGGTTCATATGTTGAAGCAAACTTACTTGATCTTGTTGCTCATGTTGAAGCTGCTTCAGGACAGGCTGCTACAATTATCGGAACAAAATCAGCTGTACGTCACCTCAATGTTACAAATCCAAGCATCAATATGAGTGAAGCTGCTAAGTCAGATCTTTACAATATGGGTTACTATGGAAACTTCTATGGTACACCAGTTGTAGGTATCCCACAGCGTCACAAAGTTGGTACAACTCAGTTTGCTCTTAACGATAATCAGCTTATCGTTGTTGCTGCTGGTGTTAAGCCAATCAAATGCGTTTACGAAGGTGATCCAATCATTCTTATGGGTGACCCAATGACAAACGCAGACTTCACACAGGAGTACCTGTATGGAGAACGCTACGGACTTGGTCTTATCCTTGCTGGCGGTACAGACGGCGGTATGAACGAAGGTATCGGTAAATACGACGTTACATCTTGGTAATTAAAAATAAAAATTATACCGACGGGGTTAACACTCCGTCGGTTATTGTATGAAAGGGGATTATTATGGCTACTAGCACAAAAGCTAAAGTTACAAAAACTCAGGCTGAAGATACTTCTACAACAGAAGAAGTTGTAGTTAAACCAGAAACAAAGCCTGAAAAGAAAGTTGTACCAGTTGAAATCGATCCTACTCAGTATGTAACTGTTCGTAATGGCTTTCAAGGAACATTAATTTATAAGAGCAAACATACTGGAGAAGTATATGTATGGGAAGGATTTGGAGCTGAGCAGGAAATTGAGCTTAGAGAGTTAAAGAGTGCAAAGAATTCTAGTAAGCAGTTCTTTGTAGATAATTTATTTATGTTCGACGAAGATTGGATTATTGATTACTTAGGCGTAAGACAGTTTTACAAAAACGCTCTTACCATTGATGACTTTGATAATCTTTTTGAAATGAAGGCAGGAGATCTTAAGAAGAAACTTAGCGAATTATCTAATGGACAAAAACGCTCTGTAGCATATCGCGCATCTCAGTTAATTGCTGAAGGAAAGATCGATTCTCGTTCTGTTATTTCTACACTTGAGGAATCTCTTGGGGTCGAACTTATTGAAAAGTAAGGAGGCTTGAATGGGCATTTCGTACGATACTATTGAAGGCGCATTCTTATCTAAGATAACTGAGTACGAGTTTATCCAGTTAGCAACTGATGAGTTAGGTGAACTTGTAGATGGGTATATGAAGCGAGCTGCATCTGCTTTTAAAAAAATATGTAAATACGACTTATCTCTTTTTGATGATGAATATAGATGTTTTACGGATGAATTCGAAGACGAGGATATAGATGAAATTGTTGAAATAATTTCCGAAGGGATGCTTGTGCAATGGATGAAGCCATATGTTTATCAGCAAGATAATTTGCAGAATGTGTTAAACACTCGTGACTTCTCTGTTTATTCACCGGCTGAATTACTGATGCGTATCGGGAACGCATATCAGAAGGCACAGAAAGATTATACTCAGATGGTTCGTGAGTATAGTTACAACCACGGAGATTTAACTACACTACATCTATGATGGTGAGAACTAGTACTGGTGATTATATGAATACAGAAATTATTCATAACTATTTTAAATCACTTGTAGATAGCTTTTTCAAAATACTCCCGATGAGAGAAAGCGACGAAGGGTCTTTAAAAATGTACATCAAAAGTCTTCAACGAGAATTGATAGGCTGCAAGACTTTTATAGTTGAATTACAAAACGACCCATTATTTCTTAGATTGCTTTCAATATTGCAATTTTTTATCGACAACCCAGATGAAGAGATACCTGTTGTAAAGAGCGAAGTTTTTAAAGCAATTAGTATTTGCAATAAACTTAAAGCTGCTTATGACAAGGAGGTGACTATATGAGCATCTGGGATACATACACCAGTCGTATAAATGTACACGGTGGAAGTAAAAGAGGTGCTGCAAAAACTCGAGAGGTGCACACTCTCGAAACTAAACTTGTAGACAGCCTTTCATATCATACTGTCAGAGTTTTTGATAAACAACACGGATACAATATTACGGATCATAGGATTTTTGAAGGTTCGTTCGAACAGAATGTTGCCATAATTAATTCAGACAATCTTAACGAAAAGTATATCTACTCTCTTCCAGGAGAGGATATAGCTTGCGGGGATCTAATTGAATGGATGGGCAATCACTGGATTGTTAATGAGAAAGATGCAAATACTACTCTTTATACAAGAGCTAAACTTTTGCAATGCAACTATCTTCTTAAGTGGATTGATAACGACAAAAATATCATTGAACAATGGTGTACTGTAGAGGACGGCACGAAATTATTACTCATAGTTTCCGTATGGGGTAACCCATATGTTAAATACCTATTGAATTGCTGGAATATCTTTAGAGTCAAATTAACCACAGCGTAGTTATGAAACAGAAACAGGCGCGATGGTTTTAAGAATAATTTGAATTAGACAATCAGCAGCGAAGCTCCGAACAGGAGAACGTTCGACGGTCATTCCATTATGGAAGTAGGTACTGCCCGGTACCGAAGCGGTAGGCTCCTAACTGAATAGGATGAAGATATGACCTGATCTCTGCAGAGATGCAGAGTTTTATTATGCGCATTTTTAGAAAGAAAGGACATGAATGAAATATATAAAAAACTGGAAAGTTTATGTACATATAAATCTAATTAACAACAAGAAATATGTCGGTGTGACATCTCGTGTGGATCCTAATTTAAGATGGAAAAACGGATATGGATACAAGGAAAACGATTACTTCTATTCATCCATCAAAAAATACGGATGGGATAATTTTGAACATATTATTTTGTATGATGATTTATTTGAAGACGAAGCCAAAGATTTAGAGAGATTTTTAATTTCAGCATGGAATACGATGGATAGAGATTGTGGATACAATATGACATCTGGTGGAGATGGTACTCCTGATTATCATCCATCAGAAGATGTTAGGAAGAGGCTTTCTGAATCTCATAAAAATGAAAATTTATCCGAAGAAGCTAAAGCAAACAGAGCTAATGGATTAAAAAACAGAAGATTGTCTCAAGAGCATAAACGAAAGATAGGCGAAGGAAATAGCAAACCTGTGTCTATGTTTTCAAAATCTGGTGAATATATAAAGACATTTAAGTCATCTAGAGAAGCCGAGATTGAACTCGGCATTAATCATTCACATATTTCTCAATGTTGTTATGGTAAGAGAAAAACAACAGGAGGATATCAATGGGCGTTTGCATAATAATTTAAACAAAATGATATGAGTGGTGAGCTCGAAGATAGATTTTTCGCCACAACTAGAGGTGATTCTCGTATATCTATTGTAATTGCTCAGAATGATGCAACTTGTAAATTAAGCAGAGAGAATCGTTTTTTAATTGATGATCCAAACACACTAACTCCGATGGCATATATTTTATCAAAACCACTTAAGATCGGTATGACGTATAACGACGCTGGTGTTTATAAATTCGTATTACAAGAAGTTACAGGAACTGGCGATGACAATAAAGAATTGATGATTGCCGATTACTATAAATACTTTCCTAAAGAAATTAAAAATGAACACTCCGACGAAACATATGGAGATGGACAGTCAGAAGGAAATGAAAGCACTGTAACCCCAGGAAAGAAGGTGTGGCTGTAAATGCAACTCCAAGATTTTTTTGATTACAAAAACACTCTTATGGAGGATTTGTTAACAAATAAAAGAATAGTCGAATTGCTTGTTGATGAAACTTCTGAGTTTGAAGATGCAGCCGGACTTGCTTACACACAGGTGTTTCCATATGAATATATACCTGAAACAGTAAGTAAAGGACAAACCTTTATTTGTTTCGACGTTGATATACAACAAACATACGACAAAACATTTTACGCACCTATATTGTATATATGGGTGTTCTCTCACAGAAGTAGATTGAGACTGCCCGAAGGTGGTGTTCGACCAGACTCAATTTGTGCAGAGATATGCAAAACGATTAACGGAAGTAGAAAATATGGTTTGGGTGAACTTAACTTCTATTCTTCAAAGAGGTTCGCACCTATGACTGACTACCAAGGAAAAGTTCTTACATTCCATATGAAAGAATTCAATAGAATTTATGATGGAAAGAAATACACACCTGTTAATCGAAAAGAAGAATAATGGCATCCTTAAATCTTCTTTACGCCAAAGAATATAAGGTTAACGACTATATAACTATTAAGATACCTACAGTCGGAGAAGTTCTAGAAGACGAAGATGGCTACTATGGATTGGTAACATTACTGACCGCAATGCCATACGATCTAATGGTAGAACTTGATGATATGGGAATTGATTTTTCCGAAATCAACGACTGGGATCTTTTTCTAATTGTTTTTCAATCACTTAAATTAATGGACACTTCTCTTGTGTTCGGAGATCTAGATTTATCCAAATTTGAACTTGCTGTAAATACACAAAACAATCACGTTGTTCTTCGCGATTCTGAAAACGAGATTGTTATTGATCGTGCAATTCAAAATCAGATAGCTTGTGCATTAAGAAAAATACACCACTTAGAAAAGAATAATCGTAAGCCTGGAAATAAAGAAGCTCGTGACTTCTTACTTGAAAGAGCGAGAACAAAACGAAAAAGAAATAGAAATCGCAAGTCCGATTCTCAACTTGAGTCTTTGATTATAGCTATGGTTAATACTGAACAGTTCAAATACAACTACGAAACTGTAAAGGATATGACAATATATCAGTTTAACGAAAGCGTTAAGCAAATAGTACATAAAGTAGCTTATGACCAAAGAATGGTTGGAGTTTATTCAGGCACAATTAGTTCAAACGATTTGAGCCAGGATGATTTTAACTGGCTTGATCATAAATAAGCAAAAATAACAATAGGAGGAAAATTGTCTATGGATATCAGAGATATTACAATTACAAGTCTCGAAACTATCACAGCGTTTAACGTAAGTACAGGTAACTACAGATTTACTCTTGATGAATTACAGAACGCTACAATTGCTAATACTCTGGAAAAAGTTGATATCGTAGGTAAGGCTGGTCGTAGGCTTTCATCTCTTAAGAGAAACAAAGCCGTTACAATCAGTGGCACAAACGGTATGGTATCAGGTGGTCTGCTCGAACTTCAGACAGGTTCTGATGCAGAACACAAAGCAACAGAAGTTCTTTGGACTGACTACCTTACAGTAGAATCAAACTCAGCTACAACTACATACAAAGCAGTTGGTACAGCTGGTGCTGAAATCGAATCACTTTTCGTAAGAAATGCAGATGGTACACTTGGCGCTGAACTTACACAGGACGCTACTGCTTCAGAAGGCAAGTTTGCTTATGCCGCAGCTTCAAAGGCTCTTACATTCACAGGCCTTGAAGATGGTGTTGAAGTAATCGCTTACTACAAGAGAAAAATTGTTGCAGACGTTATCGAAAACAAATCTGACGTTTACTCAGAAAAGGCTACTCTTTACATCGATGCAATCGGCGAAGATAAGTGCGGTAACATCTATCACGTTCAGTTCTATGTACCAAAGGCTGACTTCAACGGAGAATTCTCAATCGAACTTGGTGACAACCAGGTAGTTCATGCTTTTGAAGCTGAATCACTTTCAGGTGCATGTGGTGCTGGTAACTCAAGCACACTTTGGACATTCACAATCTTCGGCGAAAACACAGAAGACGCTGAATAATTAAAATATAATTAGTGGTGCTAAATCATCACTAAATAAATAACGCTAATTGATCCCCGGGTTCTTTCCCGGGGATTCGTATTCAGACGCGGAAGGAGGGAATATATGTCAAAGGGTACACGTATCTGCAAGATATGCGGAAAAGAATATGAGTATTGCAAGACTAAAGCTCAGGGTATGTTTATCTGGAGAGATGTAGCTTGCTGCGAAGAACACGCCAAAGAATATTTTAGAAAAGTTGCTATTTCTAGAGGCGAACTTGAAGAAAAGGTTGTAGAAGAACCAGTAAAGAATTTCAAGAAATCTGGAAATAAATATGAATCTAAATCAAAAGATTTAGAACCAAAGGTTGAAAATAACAACGAAGAAGTTGCAGATATAATCTGATAAATAAATGGCTGTGTCTTTTAGGCACAGCTTTTGTTTTCAAGGAGAGTTATGAAAGATTTATACTTAACATCCCCTATTCCACCATCAGTAAATCATTATTTATCATACAGAGCTGTAATGAAAAATGGAAGACCTATGGCTACATCATACAAACCTAAAGAGGTCGTAGATTATAAAAAAGATTTTACTGATTACGTGAACGAACGAACGGGACAAGATTATTCGTGGTA